>CAYOTU010000105.1:0-6246 GCA_964406905.1 uncultured Myxococcales bacterium
CGCGGTCAGTTTTTCAACACCGTCGTCTGCCTGCCGCTGCGCCCGCTCCCAAGCCCTGGACTCGTAGAGCCAGTCGAAGAAATCGTCTAGGTCGAAGGCGTGGGCTCTGCCGCGGGTCAGGGTCACCTTCCAGCCGCGGACAGTCGCGATGTACTGGACCGCCTGCTGGGTCACCCCATAGAGGCGCTGGGCCTCCGGTGCTGTGATGTAGCCAGGCGGGGAGTCGTAGGGGCGATCCATTAGAGGTGCCTGCGACGCTGCTCGATGTCGTCCTCCGCACTGGGCTCCAGGCGCCCGTCACCCATCGTCACCGTCACTCGCATACCTCGATGGAGCGAGTGCTTGGGTTGGCTCTGCATGATCATTTCTCCTTTGGCCTTGGCGATGGCCGCGGTCGCCATCACCTGGTTCTCATGCCGTACCAGCAGCGCACGCAGGAAACGGGCAAGGTCTGTGGCCTCCCCGTATTCCTCGCTGGTAGCCATATGTATGCTGGTGCCCCCGTCGCGTCGTGGCCAGCAGGGTGAAATCTCGATGGCGAACCCATCGACTTTAAACATGGGCCTGTTGCGGACTTCCCCGATTTTCCTCATCCCGTCCTCCTTACATCCAGCAAACGATGTCGATATCAGCGTCCGAGGCCAGCGCCTCTGCGCCGGGGCCGCTGATGGTGATCTCGGGGTAGGCCCCGTCCATGTCGTCGTCGTATGCCTCCGCCGTGGGGTACGCACAGATCCGTCCAGCCGCGTCGCCGTAGGCCGTGGGGTCGTCCCAATCGCCGATCAGCGCCCGGAGGTCGGCCTCGGTGGCCTCGGTAATCGTGGGCTGTCCGTTCATTTGCTTGATCGTCGCCTTCATCTCGTCCCCCTATTTGCTCGCCAAAACAGCCAGCGCCCTTGCTGCGCTGCCCCGGCGGGCGATCAATTCACGGGCCTTTTAGCCCGCCATCTCAACGCGCTGGCTCCACTCCTGAACGATCGCTAAGCCGCCATCTCTGCCGACGCTCACGCGGGACTCTGACAGCATCTCTTTGCCGACCAGCTTGCCGCCGCGGTTATGGGCGATCCAGAGGCGGTTGCTCAGCTCGGTCTGCGAATGCGCTCTCACTGTGATTGTTCTCATGGCGTCCTCCGGGTTGGTCTTGCTGGTTGTTGTTCCCTTCTTCATGTCCACATCATAGCAAACCCTGCGTCCTTGTCAACACTTTTTTTCGACGATACGTCGATTTATTTTTTCACCACCAGCGCTTGCATTTCCTCGCCGGATCGTCTACAGATAGACCACGGACGGACGGCCAAGGTGGTCGTCGCAACGTCGAACGAAGGAGGTAGAGGATGAGACACGGAAGGATTCTGATGCTCGCGGTCATAGCCCTGGCTCTCTGCGGGTGCAAGGCAACGATCGACTACAGCCGTCTGGCCAGCTCGGTCACTGCGGCCCTGCCCATAGCGGAGGACTACGCGGTGGACGGCTGCCAGCAGATCACGATCGCCCCTGCGATCACGGTCAACTGGGAGAGCGACGGGGAGGGTGACGGGATGCCGAAGCCGCGGCCCACCTTCGGGGGTGGGGTTTTCATCGGATGTCTGGCACAAGGTGAGCTGATCGAGTTCCAGTGCCACGAGGCCAAAACCGATGACGAGAAGGCGTGGTGCGAGAAGCTCCGGCTGTGGGTCCTCAAGATGAGCGGAGAGCCAACCACACCCACCGAGTAGCCCGCCTCAGATCTCCCGCACTAGAAAGATCCCCACGTCCCACCCCAATCGCTGAAAGCTCCGCACCAGGTAGATCGGCTCGCAGACCATGGTGTAACTCCTGGTCAGGGGTGCAGCGCGGCCAACTCGTCGATGGCTGCCATGCTCTCGAAGGCTTTCACCTGGGCCTCCACCAGAAGCGGCGCAGCGTCCCGCAGACCATCAGCCACGGCGCGCAGGCGCTCTGCCAGCCTCAAACCCTGCGGTTGTTTCCAGGTCGCCATTATCTAGTCTGCCTTGAGGACAACGAAATCCTCGTAGTCGGCCGAATTCGGCGCTGCCGGATGGACACTCATAGTTGGATCCGGGCCGTTCGTACTTACCCATGAAGTACAGACACCAGTAACGATAGCGCGTGCTCGATTGTAGACATAAGGACGCACAACGGTAAGCCACGGTAGTAATTCATGGGCACCGATGTCCCAGCCGGCACCCTGGGGTCTTGGTGTCTTTACAATATCGTCGTCCACTATTCCAGCTAGATTTCTCCCGTTGTCTATTAGGGGAGATCCTAGTAAGAAAGTGAAGTCGTTGTTCGGGGCATCGATGAACTGCGGATCCCCAAACTGGCTGTTGACCGCCGCTGTATAGAGAGCAGAGTCAACGCCGTTGTCGAAGAACAGGTTGTTTGAGGGCGCATTGGGAGGAGGTATGTGTCCTACCCCGCCTCCGAAAATTCCAGTACCGCAATTGACAAAAGCGTTGTTATCAAGAACATTGAAGCCGTCGTCTGGTCCAAGCTGCACGCCTCTGACACAGTTGTAGAACGTATTGTTGAGCACCCCGCCAGTCGTACAGAAACGATCCTCGTCGATGCCATAGCTCAATCCGGCGAAAATACAATTGCGGACAGTTCCACTACGCAGGGTGGTTATGCCTTTACCGGGATTGACGCCATCGCCAATGAACCTACAACGCTCTGCTAAGTGCGTGGTTTCATAAAAGCTGTATAGCCCGTGCCCCGACTCCAGCAAGAACGTGCTATCTTTGGCGGTGAAATTAATCAAAACATTGCCCGGATAAATCCCATGGCCCGTCCCGGTACAAGTAAATGTACACCCCTGTGCAACCCATCCATCAGCGACTCCTACACCTCGACGGATTCCATAATCGCCAGTAGCAACGGCGAAGTCGCAGTCGTCGATAACGCCATCGTTACACGCCTGGATCGTGAGATACCACTCGACCGTTTCGCCTCCAAGATCAAACTTCAATCCCTGAAAAAGCGACGTATCGGATTCGATCGTCCATATCTGCGTAAGCGCACCGTTGGGTCTGACCGTGATCAGTCCCTCGTCACCGGGAGCTGGCTTGATTGTCAGCCAATCCAGTAGCATATGCGTGTGTGGCTCGTCGAAGTTGGTCGGGGCACCCGCTGTAGCGTGGTAAATCAACGTGTCCCCTGCGCCAGAGGCCGCGTATGCCGCCGCTGCCGTGGCGAAGGGGTGTCCAAAACCAATGTGCCGATCTGCCATTGATCAACTCCTCACCAGTTCGACGGAACCGAAGTGGGCGGTATCAATGTCCTGGGCTCCGCTCTCGATCTCCAGACGCCCCTCATAGATTTTCGCCGTGTCCTGGAGATTTCCGGCCGCGGCCCCTACTGTCAACGCGCCAGAGGTAGCCAGCGTTGCGCTCGTCGCCGTAGTGGTCACGTCAGCGCCGGTCACGTACTCCCCGTCTGTGAGGTTGTAAAACCGTGCCCGGGCCGTGAGGGGTGCCGTAGGACCTGACACCCACCCCACCATGCGGAACGTCCATGCCCCGGACGCGTAGCCCCCCGCGTCGAGGACGAACTGCCCATGCGCCAGCGGAACCCCGACGTCGTGTGAAATCGTCTGCCCCGCCGCCAGGCGGAACACCAAAACCCCACCTAGGACGGAGGGCTTGTCGGTGATCCCGGCCCATGGGGCGGCGGCTGCCGTCGCTGCGTTCGTGGCATTCGCAACGGCCGTGTCGATGTCTCCGCCGTCGTGGTGGTGTCCCACCGCGGACGCCCCGATATCGCCCGGTGCCATAGCATCAGGCTGCCCCGTCGCGTGTGTACCAGCGTGCGCCGTCGGTGTCCGGGCGTCGGAGTTACGGGCGTCGGCGTCGGTGACGTATTTGTTCGCTGCATCCGGGCTTCCGCTGGTGCCGGCGAGTGCTGCCTTCTCGTCCGCGGTGGGGAGGGTCGCATGGGTATGCGCCGCTGTCGCTGCGCCGATGTCGCCGGCTGCTATCGCGTCCGGTTGCCCCGTGGCGTGCGTTCCCGCATGGACCGCAGGTGTCCGGGCGTCGGAGTTCCTCGCATCTGCGTCAGTAACGTATTTGTTTCCTGCCCCTGGGGCGCCTGATGTACCTGGAAGCGCAGCCTTCTCTCCCGCGGTGGGGATGTTGCCATGCGCGTATGTGCCCTCATGCGCTCCCACGGCCGCCGCCGCCTCTCCCGATTGATCATACGCGGCGGGCAACGCGCCGCCCAACTTGGCCGCGTCGTCGGCGTTGGCTGCTGTGGTTGCATGGTCCGCTGCGTCCACCCGCCCGTCGTCGTTCGCGTCGTAGACCGACTTCGTCATGTCCCCGAATGCGCCACCCGTGACATCCTCGAAGGTCAGGTTGTTGCCGCGGACCACCGGGACCTTGCCTTCGCCGAAGCTCGCGTCGTCGAAGAACAGCCCGGTGATGGCCTCCCAGAAGAGCCGGAGCCCCTCGACGTAGCGATCCTCCTTCGGCAGGTCTGCAAGCTCTGTCAGGTATCCCTGGATGGCGGTTGGAATGTGTCCAATAAAGCTCATGGGCAGTTCTCCCCCTCTCAGGAGTCTAGGGGTATCACGCTCGCAGAGTTTGCGTCAACCACGGAGGTCCTCCCGGTATCGTCTCCCGCTGAGTGGATCCACCCACACACCGGGAACTAAATCTGGATTCGATGGCCTATGGATCGCTCCGGTCACGTAGGGAGAATTCATAATGCTGGGGCGCGGACACTTCTGCTTGGGGAGCTGATCCTCCTTGGGAGGACACCCCTGACCACGATGCTTCCCCCGTGTGGGCTTCTTTGGCTTGGGGTGGGGCGGTGCCCCCTTCCCCGCGACAAGGCAACCAGGGGCTGCCTGTGCGAGTAGATCGAACATCTTTGTCCTCCCTGGTCGCGCTCATTGTATCGATGGAGATCGGAGGACACAAGGGGTAGGGAGGAGCGGGGCACGCCGAAGGCAGTGCCAACAACCAGGAAAGGAGGATCCCTCTGAGAAGCACCCCGCCCTCTCTACGAGGTCAGTGTATCAGCCGGGAGCCTGGATTCAAGGAGTTTGAAAGGGTGGCAGGCGCCGGGACCGGGGGGACGTCAAGGTCAGGAGGTGGGGATCGCGTCCCGGCAGTCGTCGCAGAGCCCGTCGACCAGGTCATCCCTGTGAAACCCTACCCCGCAGCCGGCACAGGCGACGATCCTGGACCGGACCTCCCGGGCCGCAGCGAGGACCGCGTTCCTGCCGGCAGAGCAGGATATCGTTCGGACCCGGGCGTCCTCGAGGACCAACTCCGGAGCTGCCGCGTGGACCTTCGCCAGTGCGTCCACCAACCCGCAAGCGCGGACGCGGACCACGATCTCCACGGAGAGCGCGTCTGGGTGCTCTGGCTTCCTGAGTGCGGCAGACACCGTGTAGATTTCTGGGTTCTTGACCATCACAGTCCCACCATGATCCAGCAACCAACGATCACCGCGGGGATCCCGAAGGCGAGGATGAAGCGGATCATCGTGGCGTCGTGTGTTCGGTTCATCTAGCCCTCCTCTCTAGGTGGCCGCTTCGCCAGCCACGCTTTGAACTCACGGTCATGGCGATCGAAGTCGACACGGAGCCGGCGCTCGGCCTCCATCGCATCCGCGGTCAGATAGTCCTGGACGATCCCCCCGTACTTCCTCGAATACAACAGATCCCAGAGGACCCGAACCACCATGACGCAGTCGGCGCTCCCCTTCTGAGGCTTCCCGTCGTCGGCAACGTTCTGGAGGTCGCTGCAATCGATCCCGAGCTTCGTGCAGATGTTCGGAAGCTTATGCCTCCCTTTCCCAGGCCAGTAGCCGCCGATCTTCTCGTGCTTGATCAAGGGCCAGGTGTCCAGGATCGGACGGATCGCCACGACCCGCTGCCAGTCCTCCGCCAACTCCTTGTCCAGCATCGGCACGTCGTAGCCGTAGACGTTCTGGCCCACGAGCACATCGGCGCTCTCGAGGAAGGCCAGGAAACGGGGGGCGACTTCCGTGAGGGGTGGCTTGCCTGCCACCATAGCGTCCGTGATCCCGTTGTGCGCGCTGGCCTCCTCCTCAATCGGGATCCCTGGGTCCACCAGAGCGGAGGCCCGGTAGAGGACCTTCCCGTCCTTGAACTTCACCGCGGCGATCTGGCAGATCCGATCCTTCTCCAGGTCGAGGCCGGTGGTCTCGAGGTCGAATGCGCAGATCGTCTTCTTCCACCAGGGCTCTGGTTTGAAGAGGTCAGACATCGGTGGCCTC
>CAYOTU010000105.1:6346-10137 GCA_964406905.1 uncultured Myxococcales bacterium
GAGCTGGCGCGTCGTGTCCCGGGCGATCGCCTTCGCCTCCGGGATCGGCACCGCCCTTGTGGTGACCTGGCTCTCGGGGTGCCGGACCGTCCCGTAGAAGACGTGGCCCTTGGGTTTCACCACCCGCAGGCGCTCCACCTTCTTCAGCCAGCGACGCTTCCGCGGGCTCGGCTGGAATGCAGGGTTGGGGCTCCCGCCCTCCGGGGCCTTTGCTTTCTTGTCCATCGTCTACCTCCTCGGCCAGCGGCCGTTGTCGTTCGTCCAAAGGTGGGGCACCAGGGGAGCGCCGCGATCCAGCAATCCCCCCAGCGCGGGGGTGGGGTAGTTGCGGTGCCCCGGCCGGGTGCCTCCGCGGTTGTTGTCGACCATCGGCATCAGTCCATCTCGTCCAGCGTGCAGTCGTCGGGGAACTCATCGAACTCAGGAGTCGATTCCCACCGGCGCCGCGTCACCGGACAGTAGCCACCACCGCTCCCATCGCCATTGGGCTGGAAGTTTGGGCAGCTCGTGCACTCGGTGATGTACAGGACGTAGAGCTTCATCAATACCTCCGGTCAACCTGGGACCGTTTTACGATAGGAGGAGGAGGCTGTCAAGAAAAAAGATCGACGGGTCGTCGAATTGCCTAGAAGGGACTGTCGGGGGGGTCGACCTTGGTCTTGCTGTCGCCGCTGGGACCAGGCTCCGTGCCGAGGTCCAACCCGGGCTTCTTCGCAGCCGCGGTGGGGGGTACCTGCGCCTCGGGCTCAGGGGCCGGGTCCTTGGCAGTGTCAGCCTTCCGGGGCTTCATGGGGGCGCTGACGGTCTCAGGCGGCGCCTCGGGTTCCTCTGGCTCCTCGGGGCCGCCGTTGTTCCCCTCGTCCCCATCGCCACCACCCAGGGAGGTCACCGTCGCGGTGTTTGACATCGTCGAGACGACCTCCACCAGGGCCATGTCCCGTTGGACGATGTAGCCGAAGCCTGGGATCTCCGGCTGCTCCCGCGCCCACTTCACAGCGTCCTGGGTGTTCCCGCCCAGATCCGGATGCTCCACCGGGATCCGCGCGCCGCTCTTGTGTACCAACATCACCACCAGCTTTCCGAAATTCTTGGCCACTTTGCACCTCCTAGTGTCTACTGGCCCATCAACGACGCGGGGCCCACCGGGACCTCGCGGATACGCTTGCCGTCGAGGGTGTCCTTCCCCTCACCATCGGGGGCCTTCCCATTCCCCCACTGCTTGAACCACATGGGGACCCCGGCCGCCCCGCAGACCTCCCGGATGCTTCGCACCCAGCCGGGCTCTATCGGCCGCAGGCTCCCCGTCTCTCCGCCCACCAGGATCCAGTCGATCGACGGGGCTTGCCGGAACTCGCTGTCCCCCGGGTGCCCCACCGTCCGGACGCCGCGCACGTTGATCTTCGGGAAGAGTGCGTGCGCCAAGATCACGGGCTCGATCTCTCTGAGCAAGGGCTCCAGCGACAAGACGCGGTGAGCCACCTCCGTGTCATTCAGGAACCGTCCCCGCTCATTCAGGGTCGCTGCATTTTCCGCCGATGTTCCGAGCCAGAGATTAGGGAGCGGGAACCGGATGCGTCTCATCCTCTCGCCGCAGGAATGCGAGCAGGGCTGCTCTTCGCGAAGCCCCGCAGACCACGAACCCAGTCCACCGCAGTGCATGCAGATCCCGAGGACATCGCCGTATTGCTCCCGCATCTCCCGTTCTTGGTCCACCAGCGAATTCAGGAAGTCACGAGCTCGCTGGATCCGTTTCGTGAGGATGATGAACGTGTGCTGCGGGCACGCGGCGATCACCGCGAGGACCCGACGAAGCACCGCGTCGGGGACGTCCCGGTGGAAGGGATCCCCCATGCTCGGTGCGAAGTACACCGTGGGCTTCTTGCGATCGAGCGGTGCAAGGATCTTCCCCTCCTCGATCACCACCGAGAACTGGTCGGGCTTGGGCGGATACCCCACGCGCCCCTGTAGGCGATGGGCCATCTTCTTCGCGTAACAGAATTTGCAACCGTCCGAGACCTGAGTGCAACCGTGCATCCAGTTCCAAGAATGCTTCCACCACTCGCTTCCTTCAGGCATCGTCTCCTCCTCTCAATCGTCCTCGTGGTTCACCAACGTCTTGCGACCAGCTTCCCGCTCGAGGACCGTGTCAACCTCACCCTGGACCGTAGCCAAGGCGATCTGCCCCAACCACTGCGGGATCACGATCTCGCTCCCCTCCAACTGATCCAGGACCATCTCCACAACTGACCGGCGCCGCTTCGCTAGGACATCCCCATCCACGAATGCGCCGGGCTCACCGTTCTGGTACGCGCCTGCCTCGTAGAACGCTCGATCAAGCTGCGCCCCGAACTCGGTGACCCACGCTTGGGCCCGGTCCCTGGCAACGTCTTTGACCGTGCGGGTCGGGGTGGTCATGGCGCGCACACCTCCCGCAATCGTCCCTCAGCCATCTGCACCGCACCCTCCTTCGCATCCACCCCGTGGAAGCGCCGGCCCTGCCGCACCACGGCCTCCCCGAACGCACCCGACCCCATGAACGGGTCCAGGACCAGCTCGCCCTCCTGCGTGCTCTGGCGCACCAGGAGCTCGCCGAACCCGACGGGCTTCTCCGTGGGGTAGCCACCGCGCACCCGCTTCCATGCCTGGACGTTGGGCTCCCCCAGGTCCGCGATCCGCCGCTTTCCCTTCTCAAGGAACATCACCATCTCGTATCTGGATCGGTAGTGGTAGCCCATCCCCGTCACCATCTTGTCCCAGATGATCGGGGTCCAGACGGTGAAGCCCGCCGCCTCGGCCGCCGTGGCCACGCACCGCCAGCCAGTCTCCCAGTCGCAGAAGACATAGCAGTGCCGGTCCCGCTTCAAGATGCGGTAGAGGTGTCGGATAACCTCGGCGAGCTGCTCGTTCGAAATCACGTCGAACCACTCGCCGTTCTTGAGCCGGGTCGTGGTTCCCTTCGCTCGGTGCTTCTCCAGGCTCTCGTAGGGGGGATCGGTCAAGATCAAATCGTAGTGATCATCGGGAGCCCACTGCAACCACTCGAAGACGTCCTGACAGAAGAGCCGGAAGCCTGGGCCGGTTGCAGTGGGCGTAATCATTGGCTAGAAGGGAAAGCTCTCGTCATCTTTGCTTCCACCGCCATCGCCGGAGTTGCCAGCCGGGGCCTCGCCATCGCCACCGCCGTCCTGGGATCCACCGCCCTGTCCGCGGCCGCCCTGCTTGTCGAGGAAGACGACGATGAAGGCGTTGACCTCGCTGGTGTAGCGGTCCTTGTCATCGCGGTCCTTCCACTTCCGGGTCTGCATCTTCCCCTCGATATAGACCAGGCTGCCCTTCTGGAGATACTGGTTGCAGCGCTCCGCGAGCTTGCCCCAGACCACGATGTTGTGCCACTCGGTCTTGCTTTGCCACTCGTCGCCCTGCTTGTATCGCTCGTTAGTGGCGACCGAGAAGTTGCACACCGCCGCTCCGCTGGGAATGTTGCGGAGGTCTGGGTCCTTGCCAAGGTTCCCAACAATGGTAGCCTTATTGACGCTTCCTGCCATGGTTCGCTCCTGCTGTAGTGGGATGAATTGGTGAAGGTACCGCCCCCGTCAACCATCCGTTCAACCTGTGGACCGTTCTACGATACGTCGATACGCGTGTCAAGGAAAAGATCCACTGGCTATAGAATCCAGACACACCGCTGCGCTGGTTTTGAAGCCTGCACAGCAGCGAGGTTGAACGAAGATGACCGAGGAGGTCACTTCGAGACAGCCTGAAGGTAGCCGAGGTCTGCTGGGTTGTCAAGA
>CAYOTU010000106.1:0-10134 GCA_964406905.1 uncultured Myxococcales bacterium
CACCGCGCGCAGGAGGTCTGTCTCGTTCTTCGCGTCGATGTGGGGGACCCCCCATCGATCGAAGTGGATCACCACCGGGGCCTCGAAGCCATCGAGGTCCAGGGTCTGCTCCGTGGCCTTGGGAAAGTCCGGCTTCATGCGGTACTTGATCCACGCGCCACCGCCGCCGGAGCAGGAGATCATGAACAAGGCCAGGATGGCGATAGCGACGGGAATTCGTGGTACGCGGTACGTGGTACGTTCGACGTTAGACGTTCTCAAGACAGCAGCCATGCTACCCCCATTCCAAGGTAATTTCCCGCAGCGAAGCCTACGAGGCCCGACGCTATCCCGGAGAACACTACCTCTCGGTTCTTCAGGTTAGCGGCCACGGGGCCGATCATGTGGGGTCCGAAAATCCCAGCGGCGGAGGTGATGATAGCAGTGTCCCGGTCGATCCGAAAGAGCACAGCGAGCGCGAAATGGATAACCACTGAGAAGACGATGGTGAGGACAGCGAAGAGCACGATGACCGGGTTTGATGAAAAGACCTCGGAAAAGTTCGTGACCGTCCCGATGGAGATACAGAAGGCCAGGAGCAGGTACTGGCCCAAGTCGTGGGTGCCCTTCAGGTTCCTGACCAGCGGCACTGCGGAGAGCCCGACCGCAAGGGTGGTGATGGCCAGGATTATCCCCGCGCTGCGGCCCCCCGCTGGGAGGAACGCGCCTAGTCCCACCCCCGCGCCGACCACAGCGGCGGTCAGGAGGAGCGCGGTCCCCGCGGCAGCGGGCCGAGGCAGGGACCGGAAGAGCACCATGGGCTCTGCGATCTCCCCGTCCCCCCGCCGGAAGGGCGGCAGGAGCCGCGCCAGCACCCGGGGTGCGACGAGGAGGATCAGAAAGAGGCAGGGGATCGACGCTACCATGTCCGCCGCGTTGAGCAGGACAAAGGTCTCGGTGGGCACGCCCAGGCCGGTGCCAATCGCTGCCATGTTCGGGGTCCCCCCGGTGTAGACACCCGTGAGCATCCCCGCCATCTCGGGACCGTAGTCGAGGCCACGCCCTACGAGGGCCCACGCGCCCATGGATCCAGCAACAGCGGCCACCATGACCAGGACAAAGCTGAGGACCGTCCGCCCGGCCAGCCGCGCCCACGCTCCCAGGTCCACGGAGAAGAGGAGCAAGGGGATCGCCAGGGCCACGAGGATCTCGCAGGTCGTGGTCGCCAGGTCTTTGTTCAGGGAGACGCGGGGCAGGTTCCCGAGGAGCATGCCGGCGCTGTAGCAGAGGATTACCGGCGAGATCGTCGCGACGATCTTTGATCTTCGCTCTCCCCAAAGCGCGAGCGCGGGGAACGCGAGGACGAGGAGGAGTTGTAGCGCGGTGGTCAGCATGGGGACGCGTTCGGGGCACCCTTCGGGAAGCCCCTCCCACAGGGAAACAGCAACGTCATCTCTGGAGCCTCCGTCGCAGCTCCTCCCTGGCCTTCACCAGCATAATCCCGGCGCGGGTCGCCAGGTCGTCACCGGGCTCTCCAATATCGATCGCCGGGCCGCCGGGCCGGTACGAGTCCATCATCATCTGGAGGACCTGCTTCTTGATCATCCCTCGCAAGGGGACCGTGGAGATCATGCCGTAGGTCGCCGCGCCGCCCTGCGTCGCCAACCCGGGGTCGGCCCGCACTTCGTCTACCGCTTCTTGCAGGTCAGCGAGGTAGCGCTCTGCCAAGCCATCGTGGGCCGCGGAGACCATCGCGTGGAGCGCATCGGGTTTCTGCAGCCGATCCACATGCCAGGCCCTGGCCTCCAAGCGGTCCGCCACCGCGTAGATGTTCACCGCGGGATCTGTGGAGCGATACGCGAAGACGCTCATGGTGGGAGCGCCCAGGACCTCGAGGCCCGGGATGCTGTTCACCCCGTCCATGAGCGCGGTGGTCGTGTCCATGGTGGTTTTCGTACGGCGCAGGTAGCCGTCTTCACCCATGGACATCAACGCGGCCCAGGCCGCGGCGATGGCGCCTCCGGGCCGCGTGCCCAGGAGTGCGGGGGACGCGAAGATTCCCCCGGGCCAGTTCTCGTATGCGAAGAACTGGTGCTCCATGTACGACATGTCCCGGTAGAGGATCAGGGACGCGCCTTTGGCCGCGTAGCCGTACTTGTGAAGGTCCGCGCTCATGGACGTGACCCCCGGCACCCGAAAATCGAAAGCGGGCACCGGGTAACCCAGCTTCTCGACAAAGGGGAGCATGAAGCCGCCGAGGCACGCGTCGACATGGAAGGGCAGGCCCCTGCGAATTGCTACGTGGCCCATCTCCTCGATGGGGTCCATGACGCCGTGGGGATAGGGTGGAGCGGACGCGACGATCCCGATGGTGCGGCGGTTGATCCGTCGTTTCACGGCCTTGACGTTCACCCGGAAGTCCGGGTCCAGGGGCGCCCTCACCAGCTTCACACCGAAGAACAATGCGGCCTTCTCAAAGGCCACGTGGACCGAGTTCGGTACCACGAGTTCCGGGGTCCCGGGCCAGCGTCTCCGGGCCAGCGCGCGATCCCGGTAGGTCTTCACCGCGAGCATGCAGCTCTCAGTGCCGCCGGAGGTCATGCAGCCCACCGTGTCGGGGCCACCGTTCAGGAGCCCCGAGGCCATGCGCACCACCTCGGCCTCAAAGCGCTGGAGGCTCTTGAACGCCATGGGGTTCAGGCCGTTCTCCGAGAAGAACATGCCGTAGGCCTCCCTCATGAGGTCCGTGTGCTCCTCGCCCCCGTAGTAAACCAAGCTCCAGGTTCGCCCCGAGCGCCAGTCAGCGTCCTCTCCCCGGTACCCCTGCATCCGGCGGAGTAGTTCATCACGCGGCACGCCCCGCCGCGGCAGCGTGATTACTTCGTTTCCCATTGGGTCGCCTCCTTGTGAACCCGGTTTACAGCAGACCTAGCTCGTTTCGGGTCATCCAGCCGTCCCGTTCGTCTCCGATGCGGACCTCCAGTAGGCCCTGTTCGTTTGGGGCTTCGTCCAGCACCCGCACCTCAAGCCCTTCCGCGACGGGGACGCCCCGCGCAGCCGGGTTCGGGGCCTCGCGCAGGTTTGCGTTGGACGCAACCACCACGCCCAGGCGTATCGTAGCGTCTGCCCAGAGCCGCCCAGCGGCCAGGGTCAGGACCAGGACGAGGGGCACCAGCGCGGCCCAGGCGACCAGGCGGGCCGGCCCGTAGAGCCTAGCGAGGCGCTTGAGGCCCAGGACCCCGAGGGCAGGGAAGAAGAGTGCGGCCAGGACCAACGCCAGCACCAGGACCAGGGTGCGCGGCAGGAGGGTGAAGAGGGTCACCCAGACCCCGTGGCTCTCGTCGAATGCGAGGAGCCCCTTCTCGATGCGGTCTCGGTCCCGCTCCAGGAGGGCGGATCGGGCCAGCGCGAGGTTGGCCTCCACGTTCGTTGCGAGATCCCCCTCCGGATCAGATCGCAGTGCGAGCTTGAGATGGTAAATTGCGAGGCCGAAGCGCTCCAGACGCAGAGCCGCAGTGCCCAGGTTGTAGCGAAGTGCGGCGTTGTCCAGTTCCTGGTCCAGGAGGGCCTCGTAGCGCTGGAGCGCTGCAGCGTCCCGGCCGGCGAACCACTCGTCGTTGGCCGCGCTCCAGATGATTTTGGGATCGCTGTCGGCCTGTGCGGGCGTCGCAGCGAACAGGGCTACAGCCGCCAGGAGGATCGTCATGTGCTTCATGTTCCCCCCTTTGGTCCCCCCCCCGGGGGGCGCAGCGCGTCGAGCTTTTCCATGAGATCCCGGATCCGGCTCACAGCCGCTGAACGGTCTGCGTCCTGGGCAGCGGAGGGTGCAAAGCGGGCGTAGTCGCAGCTCTCCAGTTCTTCCCGAAGTGCCTGCACCAGGGCTTCGTTTGCGTCCAGAGAACGCAGCGCGTCTTCAAGGGACGCGCCGCTGCGCGTTGTCGGGGACAGGCCGAAGCGGGTGCCAAGGAAGTCGCCCATGGTGCGGGAGAGGGCCCCGTAGAAATCGCCCGAGGTTTCTCCCGGGTTTCGCCGCAGCTCAACGAGCGAGCGCCGCGCGTGCCCCAGGGCCTTGCGGCGGCTCCGTCCCTTCACCGGCCGTCGCCGCAGGGTTCGGCCCAACCAGGGCAGGAGGGCAGCGGCCACAAACGCGCCCAGGATGCCCAGGAACCACGCGGGGACGGGTCTCGTGGATTGACGGTCCGGACCTCGCGTCAGGTCGGGGGCCGCCACGGGACGGATGGCCTCCTCGACGTCCACTGCTTCCGCTGAGACCTCTGCGGTAGCAGGCCGGGTCAGGTTCACCGCACCCAGGGACGCGGAGACCGTCGCGTAGGCCTCGGTCTGAGGATCCAGCGCGACGAGGCGCAGGCTTCCCAAATTCAGGCTCCCGGTGCGGTCAGAGCGGAAGGGCACCTGCACCGAGATCTCCCCATGGATCCCCGCCTCGTCCACCACCACGTCGCCGCGGTCCACCGAGGGCTCCCGCACGGTGACCCCCGGTGGCGCGGGCATAGGGGGCGGCTCAAGTCCGTAGAGGTTGCCCTGACCCGCGATCACGTACTTTACGAAGCCCCAGGACCCTGCGTCGAGGGCCTCCGGGACCTCGACGTCACGTATCTCGAAGCTGCCCACGTTTCCGTCCCGGAATCCCTCGGCCCGTGGCACGGGCACCGGGCGCACATCCAGCGTCACAGTTGGCCCCCGGATTTCCTGGGGGGACATACCCGAAGAGAAGCTGAATGAAAAGCCCCCACCGCCTTGCCTGTATGTGGTCTGGGTTACAGAGACCACCGCGGTGGGCGGAGGCAGAACGCGGGTACCGGTCTCCAGGGGAATCAGGAGGGAGCGCCCCAGGGTGTAGACCGTGTAACGCCGCGTGCCGATTGTCTCTTTGCCTTTCTCCCTGATTTCGGTCTTCAGGGGCTCCTGGCGGAAGCCCTCGGGCTCAGGCAGGGAGACCTCCTGGAGCGCGTCCACTGTCCTGTGGTCCACGTAGAGCAGGTGTTCCACAGCGAAGGGCTCGCTCACGTAGGGCGCGGTGCGGGATGGACGGGTCAGGGTGAACGCGTCGTATCTGGCCAGAGCCGAGAGGTCGTCGAGGGCCCCCGCGTCCAGGGTCAGGTCCGCCGGCGGGAAGACCAGCTCCGTTTGCTTCTGGGGTTCTGTCCGGGAGGGGGTCCGCTGCCTGGTTCGGCGAGATCGGACCCGGCCACGGCTCGACCGCTTCTTCTTGTCCCCTTTTCCCGCCTTCACGGTGATCGAGCGGGTGCCCGAGGTCTTGAGCACCTCCCGGGGCCGGAAGAAGCCGTCCCCCCGGAGGGAGACGGTCGGCGTCTCGAAGCGCCCTGCCTTGTGGGGGGTCAGGCGGAACGCAAAGCGGCAGGGTGCGTTTTTTACCTCGTAACCAATGTTCATGCAGAACATGGGCTGGCCCGTCCGCAGGGCCTCCACATTGAAGTCCTCCGAGGTCGGAGGCATCAGCTCCACGTGGTCCGCGTTTACCGTGACCACGAGGTCCACCCACTCGTTCTCAAAGATCTGGTCCTCGTCCACCTGGATGTCCAGCGCGTCCGCGCGCACGGCTGGTGCTGCGAGGAGCAAGAACAAGAAGATGTGGACAGACTTTCGCATCGTCATCTCGTCAGATCAAACCGAGCACAATGTAGCCCCTCCTGCCCGAGCCTGCAACGCCCGACGACACCTCTGTACTCCTCCCCCCGGCACGGGGGAGGTGCCCCAAAGGGGCGGAGGGGGTGCCGGCACCAGCTGCCAAGTCTCCATCCATAAACCCCCTTCTGCTACGAAACCGGCTCCATCTTCGGCAGCTTCGTTCATCGCACCGAAATCGTCCTCAACGTAGGCGCTGGCTACGATTCCGGCGACTCCGGCACTCGCGCCTTGCTGCCGAAGCGGATCCAGCTTCTCGCGACGAAGCGACTTTATGGATGGAGACTACCAAGCCTTCCCGCCGGGAATACGAACATTGGGCATCCCCTCCAGGGCCTTCTCGGCTTCGAGGTTTCGACGCTTCTGCTCATCGAGCTGTTCCATCTGCTGGTCAATGGCCTGTTGCTGCTGCTGCTGTTGCTTCTCCTGCTCGTCCTGCTCGTCCTGCTCGTCCTGCTTGTCGTCTCCGCCGCCCCCGCCCTGGGGTTCCTGGACCTGGAGCTGGTAGAAGTTTGTCGTATCCGGACTGGCGCCGGTGATCCGCAGCAGCCAGACCCCGGCTTCATCCGCGTCAGCCTCCAGAACCAGACCCTCGCCCGGCTGTTCGTCGCTGCTCTCGTCGCTATGCTCGACGGGGTTCTCCGTGTCTTCCTCGTCGAATGCTTCCAGTACCAGGTCCCCGTCTGCGTGGATGAACGCCGCCTGGATCTGGGCTCGCTCCCCCGCGGGCAGCTCCAGCCGGAACCAGTCTTCGTCCCCGCCGCAGCGCCGCAACTCCAGTGGTTGACCGCCCTTCTGCACGGGCTTCGCGGCTTCAGGTGTGTCGTTCTCCTCGCTCTCGTCGTCGCCGTCGGGGCAGGGCGGGACGCCCTTGACCGTGAGCTCCCCGGCGGCCTCGCCCCCGGACAGCTTGATGAAGTAGAGCCCCTCCTGGAGCTCCTGCGCGGTCGCAACGAAGCGTTCCGTTTTGTCGTCCTCGGGATTTTCCGCCCCACCCTCTCCAGCGTCCGCACCGTTGGCTATGGTCCGCCCTGCTTCGTCGATAATCTCCAGCTTCAGCTCCCCGTCCAGGACCTCCCCATGGAAGGTGACGAAGAGGGTCCAGCCGGCTTCGACTCCTGCCTTGAACCAGTCATTGTCCCCGGGGCAGATCCGCAGGTTCAGAGGCGCATCGTCTTCAGGGAGGGCCGCTGCGGCCTCCCGGGTGTCGTTGTCTTCGTGATCGTCCTCGAGGGCAGCGCAGGAGGGCATGGTCTCTACGCCGAGGCGGTAACCGTGCTCCTCGTCGTCAGGCGCGTTGACCAGCAGGGTCCAGGTAGCGTCTGCGGAGGTCGAGTTCCGGGTGAGCAGGGTTCCGTCCGCGTCCATGGGCAGGGGCGCTGAGTCGGCCAGGCCGCCCACCCCCTCCATGAGTTCCAGGTTCACCCCCGCGGGGGGGCTCCCCCGGGGCGGCGACGCCAGCGTCTCATTATCAGGCTCACCAGCCGCGCCGGGGGTGGTGGCAGGGTCCGGCCGCGCCGGGGCAGCGCCGCCGGGCCCCGCCAGCCACGCGCGGAGCCGGTGCCCGGCAGGCACCGTCACCGCGTAGTGGTCAGAATCTTCCGGGCAGAGGAGCAGGTCCGTCGCACCCACCTCCGGACTCCAGGGAGTTGCGCGAGAGGGGCTGTTGTTCGGCTCAAAAGACTCCTGGCGCCGCTCGCAGGGCGGGTAGAGATAGAGAAGGGCCAGCTCCAGGTTCTTGCTGGCCTCGACGATGTCCGGATCCGTTCGGATCGCGGCCCGCAGCGCGCCTACCGCCTGTTCGAGCCGCGCCGAGCGTTCCGCCTCGTCGCCCTCCAACGCTATCCGCAGATGGGCCAACCCCTGGTTGGCCAGGATCGCGGCTTCCAGCTCCGGCCGCGCCTTCTCCGTGGCTCTCTTGAACGCGTCCAGCGCTGCTTCGTAGTTTCCCGCTGCGAGCTGTGCGGTCCCCAGGTTGAAGTGCAGCTCTCCTGTCTCCGGGATTTTTTCACGAAGGGACTCGAGCGTGGATGCGGCCTCCGAATAGTTTTCTCCCGCGTACTCCTCGTTGGCCTCGTCGACCTCGCTGTTCGTGGTCTCGAAGATGGCGCAAGAGGGCAGGACCAGGAACGCCAGGAGCGCGGCCGACCCACCTCTCCGCCGCCACCCGGACAGTGCGAAGCTGAAGGCCAGGAGAAGAAGGGCTGGAGCGAGGAGGAGCTGGAACCGGTCCTTGCGCAGCTTCTCCAATGTCGCCTCGACCTCCCGTTTCTCCAGGCGGTCCAGTTCCTCGAAGATGGCCGGTGCGATGGCCTGCCCCGTGTAGTGGAAGTAGCGGCCGCCGGTGATCTCGGCGACGTCCTTGAGGAGGTCCTCGTTGAGGCGGGACACCACAGGCGCGCCGCTCTCCGTGTCGGTCAGCCGCTCCCCGGTGGGCTCTCCTGTCTCCCCGTCCAACTCTGGGACCAGGTCCCCCGCGCTGGGGTCGCCCACGCCCACGGTGTAGATTCGGATCCCCATATCCTTGGCTCGCCTGGCCACTTCGAGGGGCTTCGAGCCGTGGTCCTCGCCATCAGTCACCAGGACGATCACCTTGTATTTGCTCCCTTTGAACGGATGCAGGATTTTTTCATCGGCATCTGAATCGTCTTCCGCGCGCCCCGCGCCGAGGAGGTCAAGGGAGACCGAGAGCGCGCGGCCGACAGCGGTCCCCGGCACCGGGAGGTCTGCCGGGCTCAGGTCACGCAGGTAGATCCGGATCGCACCGAAGTCCGAGGTGAGGGGGCTCTGGCGGAACGCGATGCCGGCGAAGGGCACCAGGCCGACGCGGCCGCCGTTCAGCAGGGACAGGAGATCCTCCAACTCCAGCATCGACGCGTGGAGCCGGTCAGGCTCCACGTCTCGGGTGAGCATGCTCGCAGAGAGGTCCAGCGCTATGGCCACGTCCAAGCCCTTCCGCTTCCACTCGGTCTCCTCCATTCCGTACTGGGGCCGGAGCGCAGCGAGGCCCAGGAGGGCTATGGCCACCAGGAAGAGCACAGCGGCGACCGCGCGCGCTGCTGGGGAATTTTTTTCAGTAAGCAGGGCCCGAAGAGGGGCGTCAGCCAGGCGCCGCTCGGTGCGTACGCGCCAGAAGGCCAGTCCCAGGCGCGCGCCGATCAGGACCGCCATCCCCAGGGCCACGGCCCACCATAGCTGGCCGTTCAGAAAGCTGAGGCCGCCTTCGATCATGGGAATCTCCGGAGCGCTGTGGCTTGCAGGAGCAGACCGAGGGCCAGGAGGCCCAGGCCCGCCAGGAGGAAGGGGATGAACTCCTCTCGTTCGAAGGTGACGCGCTCCTCAAGGCGCTCGTTGCGCTCCAGGTCCTGGAACTGCTTCGTGAAGGTCTCATCGTCATAGGAGACGTGGAAAGCCCCCCTGGCGGCCTCGACCAGGGCCTTGATCTTTGCCTCGTCCACGTGGCCCGGGTCGTCCGCGTAGATGACCCGACCAGCGCTGTCCGTGGCGATGCGCCCGTTCTGGGCCACGAGAGGGAGCTTTGTGTGCGTTCCCGTGCCGATGAGGAACGCGTAGAGCCGTGGCCGCGCCTCGTCGGGGAGCTTCCCGATACGCTTGGCCACGTCCATGGGCTTCAGCTTGCTTGCGTTGTCGTTACCGTCGGTGATCAGGATAATGATTTTACCCGTCCCGTTGCTATCCTCCAGGCGCTTCCATGCCCTGGACAGGGCGTCGCCGATAGCCGTGCGCGCTCCCTCGATGGTGCAGCGGTTGAGGCAGCCTTGTCGACCCCGGACGCGGTCGCGCTCGCCCGAGTCCAGCACCAGCCCTTCGAGCTGCTCGAGCGCTGTACGGTAGTCGAGGGTCAAGGGAAACTTCAGGAACGCGTCTTGCGAAAAGACCACGAGGCCGACGCGGTCGCCCTGGCGTTTGCGGATGAACTCGTTGACCGCTGCTCGTGCCACCTCGAAGCGGTTTGCCGGTTCGGACCCATCGGCCTGGATGGCGGCAAGGGCAGCGTCGGGGAGGTCCACCGCGTTCATGGAGCCGGACATGTCCAGGCAGATCATGATGTCGAGGCCCTCGCCCGTGAGCTCCTCCCAGTCCTCGGTCTGGGGTCGGGCCAGGGCCACCACCACCAGGATGAAGCCCAGGACGTAGGCAGCAGTCGGGAGCCCGGCCAGGCGGACACGCAGGCCTACGCCGGCCGCGTCCAGGGCCGGCTGGTTGGCGAAGCGCCAGCCGGGACGGCCCCTGCGGAGCCAGAGCACCAGGGGCAGCGCAAGTAATGCGAGGAAGGCCCAGGGGGTAGCAAAGCTCATGACGTCCCCTCCCCGTCTGTGGGAGGGGCTTTAGCCCCGATTTCCCGTGTCTTCGTCACCAGGCGCTCTACCCCGCGCAGAGCGTCCTGCGCTGTCTCGGGCGTGGGCTCTGCCTTGGCAAATTTTACCAGGTCGAAGTCGCCCAGCATCACCACCACCTCCTCCAGGA
>CAYOTU010000107.1:0-10117 GCA_964406905.1 uncultured Myxococcales bacterium
AACGCATTGGATGCTACTGGTAGCGGCCATGGCCGTAGCGCTGGTCTTCGGTTGCAGCGATGACAAGAAACCAGCGCCGCCTCCGGGACAGGAGAAGAAGGCGGAGCAGCCGGGCAAGGAGCCCGCTGCCGAGCCGGCCCCCGCACCACAGGAGAAGAAGGCAGAGCCCGCTACCGAGGAGCCCGCTACTACCCCCGAACGCGTGGAGCCCGCGGACGACAACGTGGATGCTTCGAAGGACACCCTCCCTGACAGGCCCGTCGAGGCGCCGAAACAGATCGAGCGGGCCTTGGCCAAGACAGCGCTCCACGGCGGCATGGCGCCCCTGGACATCCTGGTCGAGAAGGTCGGTTCCGTCCTCTCCCCCGGCCTCAAAGCCACGATGGAGACAGCGATCTACCAGATTCTCCTCGCCAAAATCGCCAGTGAGATGAAGATGACGGACATGGACTGGTTCGACCGGACCCGCAGCCTCCGTATCGCTGTGCATTCCCAGGACTCCGTGGTCATGCTGGTCCCGCTTACCTCCACGGAGAAGTTCCTGGTTGCGCTGCCCGCTGACCTCCGTCCAGAGGGGGAAGACACCGCTCCCCTTCGATTCAAACTCGGTGACGCGTTTGCTGAGATCATGGGCAAGGACCTGATGCTTTCCGACAAGCAGGAAAATATCGATCAGCTCGACGGCGCGTTGAAGGTCGAGCTGTCCAAGCTCCAGGTGGAGCAGATCTTCTCGGTATTCCTGGAGGGTGCGTCCATCCACCCCCTGATCTCCACAGCCCTCGATGAGGTGGAGCGCAGCATGGAGCAGGTTGCTCCCATGGACCCGACCCAGAAGGAGTTCTTCGCCAAGGTCTTCAACCTGTTGAAGGACATCGTCGCGGAGATCGATCGCGTCGAGATCAGCCTGGACATAGCGGACAAGGACATGGTGTTGCGCTACGCATTGTCGACAATAGCGGGCACCAACCTGCACACTGCGGTCTCGAACTCCCGCAACGACGCCATCAACACCCTCAAGTACATGCCCACAAAGAGCTGGATCGTGGGCGGACAAAACATCGACCTCAAGGTCTTCATGCCATGGCTCGAGCGCTACATGGACATCCTCTCGTCCATGTACAGCATGTCAACGGACGAGAAGACCGAACTATGGAAGGACTACAAGGTCATGATCAACCTCATGACCGGTGACTCGGCCTTCGCTGTCTACACTGACGCGGGCTTCCCCATGTCCATGACCTCGGTCACCGAGATCGCGGACGGGGCCAAGATGGCGGAGCTGACCTACGGGATGTATGACTACTTCTTCCAGAAGGCCATGGACACCCTGCCGCCGGAGTCGCGGCAGGTGTTCTCGGGCCGCTCCTTCAAGGAACTGATCGCACAGGTCCAGCCGATGATCAAAACCTTCGGATTAAACCTGAAGATCGACACCGAGACCTACCAGGGCGTCCAGATGGACTACCTGCGGATCTCCCTGGATTACGCCCTGATGGACCTGCCCCCGGACGTTGTTTGGCTTAAGGAGATGATCAAGGACAAGGTGGACTTCGTAATCGCGTTCGCACCCAAGCACCTGATCATCACCATGGGCCCCAACGCCCTGGTCCGGGCCAAGGAGGTCGTGGACGGCAACGCGCAGATGAACCCGGCGGACCTGTTCCCGGGCGTCGACGCGGCGAAGTACAACTTCGTGATGAACTTCTCCCCCCTGGTCCTGATGGACTCCCTTGACGTAATCCCCGAGTTCCGCACATGGATCCGTGAGGAGGCCGGTGCGGAAATGGAGATGGTCGCGGGGCACAAGGGCTTGTTCATCCTCGGTGGCGTGGACGGGGGCAAGGCCTGGATGGACGTACGCATGGGTATGGACAAAATCATGCCCCTGGTGGAGCACGCTATCAAGAAGGAGATGGAAGCGCCCAAGGTCACCGACGGAGTGACCGCTACCGAGGTCGTCCCTGTCAAGGTCGAGGAAGCCCCAGCCGCTCCCACAGGGACCAACCTCCAGTAGGGGCCTGGATCTCAGTTGTTGACCGTGCCACGTGTCCATTCCTAGAAAGACAGGAGTCCTCATGATCGATGTCGTCAAAAGTTCACTTCGACACTCCAAGGCAGCGCGCTGGGCAGCCATGGCCCTGGTCTCGTTCACAATGCTCACGGGCTACTTCGTGGCAGACGTGGTCTCACCGCTGAAACCACTGATCGAGCAACAGCTCCATTGGACCAGCGCCCAGTACGGTTTCTTCACCAGTTCGTACGGATGGTTCAACGTCTTCCTCGGCATGCTCGTGCTCGGTGGCATCATCCTCGACCGCTGGGGTGCGCGCGTCGCCGGCATCCTTGCCGCGGTAACCATGCTCGTCGGCGCCAGTTTGAAGTGGTGGGCCATCAACACACACGCTCTTGATGGTCAGACACTGCTGGGCGTCAACGCTCAGGTAATGACTGCGTCCGTCGGGTTCGCCACCTTCGGCATGGGGATCGAGCTGTGCGGCATCACAGCGTCCAAGGTCATCGTGCGTTGGTTCAAAGGCTACGAGCTTGCGTTGGCAATGGGCCTCCAGGTTGCCGTCGCCCGCATCGGTACGGGCCTGGCGCTTGGCACCAGCGCGCTGATCGCCAAAACATTCACGATCGCTACACCCATCCTGGTGGGTACGTTCGCCCTGGGACTGGGCCTGATTACCTTCCTGTTCTACTGCGTTATGGACCGGCGCCTGGACGCGTCGGAGCCCGCGGTCGAGGGGGCAAGCGACGAGGGAGGCTTCCGACTCTCCGATATCGGGTTGATCCTGACCAACCGGGGCTTCTGGTATATCGCTATGCTATGCGCCCTGTTCTACTCGGCGGTCTTCCCCTTCTTGAAATATGCGCCCGACCTGATGGTGCAGAAATTCGGGGTCTCCGAGAGCATGTCAGGTATCATTCCCGCTATGCTACCCTTCGGCACCATGCTGCTCACCCCGCTCTTCGGACGCCTCTATGATGAGAAGGGCAAGGGTGCGACGCTCATGATTCTGGGTTCATTCCTCATCATCGCAGTCCACGTGATCTTCACCCTGCCCTTCCTCACGCACTGGCTCGTAGCGGTCTTCGCCATGCTGCTGCTCGGGGTAGGTTTCTCCCTGGTGCCCTCAGCCATGTGGCCCTCGGTGCCAAAACTGATCCCGGAGCACCAACTGGGCACGGCCTTCGCACTCATCTTCTTCCTGCAAAACCTGATCGCCCTGATGGGAGCCCCCTTCCTGATCGGCTGGGTGCTCGACACCTACTGCATCACGGGCCAGGACATCGTCACCAAGGTCGTCAATGGAGCCCCCCAGGAGGTGACAATCATTCACTACGACTACACGGCGCCTATGGCCGTTTTCGTGGGCTTCGGAGTGCTGGCCGTCGTGTTCGCCTACCTTCTGAAGGGAGAAGACAGGAAGAAGGACTACGGCCTCGAACTGCCCTGTCATACAAAAGTAGACTAAGAGGGCAAATGTTGCGCCGTAACCCGGAGCGCGGCTATCCGACGCGCGTTTTCCTCTCCGATCCGCCTGAACTCCGCGCTGATGTCCGGCGCTCTCGCTACCCCTGTCCAGAAGTCCTCCGCTGCGTCGATGGCCGGGAGCGCAGCGTCGCCCCATGCAGGCGAGGGCAAAGGAAGGGAGTGCAGCGTCTCCGTGAACTCTCCGTGCCGGGGCACGTAGTACATAGGGAGCATATCATAGACCGGTGCGAGGCCGGTGATTCGGACGCCATCGAGATGGAACGCAAGGTTTCCGAAGTGCATGTCCGTGTTGCCGACGAGCCATCCGAACAGTTCGAGAAGCCGCACCCGGGGCAGCACATCTGACGACATCAACCGCTGATGAACCAACGCGTCCACGCAGCCGGCCCAAGTGGACCTGTCGCCACCGACGAACGCACCGTCCAGCGCATCCAGGGAGCAGACGCCCCGCCGATGTCCGATTCCGATACGATCGAAGCGCTCGACCTCCAGGAATGTCCGTCCAGCGCCGGTAAAGACCACGGAGTGGGCCGTGGGCACGCCATGAGCCCGTAGGGTGTCGAGGGCCAGATGTTCGGCGACGAGCAGGTCAGCGACCCGGCGGCTCGCTGCCTCCTCTCCGGGCGGGGAGAACTTCACCAGCACCGGAGTAAGCGAATCAGTGGTGCGGCGTGTTGCCAGGAACTTGGGCTGCTCCCCGGCCGCAGAGGATCCCGGAACCCCGAAGCCGAGCACAGCATTGGCGATGTCTGGATATCGTACCTGCCGATCTCCAGCGTCCACTCCATTCCCAGGCTGGCTGATCCGTTCGAGCCAGATGGCAAAGGGCGCGTCGCCGACGATGAACGCGCCCGGCAGGTCCCACCCGTGGCGGGTCACATACCGGAGCAGATGATCTGTGCTCCAGAGTCGGACATCTCCAGGGACGTCGAGGTCCGGATGCCGACGCGGCACGAGGCGACCGATAAAGCCCGCTGGACGAAGATCCTGCAGGAACCAGGGGAGACCTTCGTGAAAGCTCCCCCTCCCCTCTTTCAGGTTCTCCACCCAGAACCCCGCAGGCATCACCGGGTAGAGCATACAGGTCTTCTGAGCTTCCCCTTTCGGTCGGATCTCGTAGACAGGGATCGGAGAAGTGACCCCCTCGATCCTGCGGGGTCTCACATAGCGCGTAGAGCGGGCTCGGCCCACCCTTAGGAGCTCATCGCCCAGGGACTGAGCCAGGCGTGAGAAGCTCGATTGGCTGATTCCCAGCGTCTGGCACAGCGATCTCGCCGCGGCCGGGCCATCCTGTCCCAGGATATCCATGAGGTGTCGAGTCAGCGCTGCTTGTTGTCGCTCAGCGGTCATGCTTCTTGAATAGCAATCTAGCTGAAGAATGTCAAATAATTCAGGGAAGTAAACGCAGGATCACGCTAATTACTGGGTAGATTATCGGGTAGATAACGACACCCCTCACTCCTTGTTTCCCAACCAGTCGCTGTGGACAAAGGGACCGTCGGGATCGTCGGTGCGCTGGTATAGATGCGCGCCGAACGCGTCCCGCTGGGCCTGGGTGAGGTTCTGTGGGAGGTCTGCTGTACGACAGGTGTCGTACCAGGCGAGGCTCGCTGACATTCCGAGCATCGGGATCCCGGCCGCCTGACCTTGTCCCAGGATCGATCGCCAGCCCGGTTGGAGGTCGACGAGACGCTTACGAATGCCCTCATCCAGGACCAGGTTCGGGAGCTCCGGGTCGCGCTCAAAGGCATCCATCACAGCGTCCAGGAACCGGGAGCGGATGATGCAGCCGCCTGTCCAGGTCCGCGCTATCTCCCGCAGGTCGATGCCCCAGTCATACCTCCGAGACGCTGCCTGGATCAGGGAAAAACCCTGAGCGTAGGCGCAGATCTTTGCACCACAAAGCGCGTCATGAACCCTGGCGACCATGGCCTCGCTGTCTCCGGTCCAAGGCGCCGGGACCGGCCCGGGAAGCAGCGGCGCGGCATGGACCCGGTCCTCCTTGTGCATCGACAGGATCCGGGCGTCGATGGCCGCGGCAAGGGAAGGCGCCGGGATCCCCAGGTCCAGGGCCACTTGAACGGCCCACCGGCCCGTGCCCTTCTGCCCAGCCTTGTCCAGGACCCGCTCCACGAGCGTTACGCTGTCTTCGTCCTGAACGCGGAGGACCCGCGCTGTGAGTTCCACGAGGAATGACTCCAACGGGCCGCTGTTCCAGCGGTCGAACACCGCAGCGATCTCCTCCGGGGTCATGCCCCCAAGACGGCGCTGGAGGTCGTATGCCTCCGCGATTAACTGCATATCCGCATACTCGATCCCGTTGTGAACCATCTTCACGAAGTGCCCCGCACCGTCGGGCCCCACCCAGGTGACGCAAGGTCCGTGCCGACTGCGGGCCGAGATGGCCTCGAGAATCGGCTGGATATGGCGGTACGCGGCCTCAGTGCCACCCGCCATGAGCGAGGGCCCGGTGCGGGCCCCCTCAGCGCCACCGGAGAACCCTACTCCAAAGTAACGAAGCCCCTCCCGGGCCATCTCCCGCTCCCGGCTCCGGGTGTCCTTGTACCAGGAGTTGCCGCCGTCGATGACGATGTCCCCCTCGTCCATGACATCCCGGAGTTGATCCAGGACCAGGTCCACGGGACGACCAGCCTTGACCATGATGAAGATCAGCCGGGGGCGAACGATCGCTCCCACGAACTCCTCGAGGGTACGGCAGCCCAGGAGGCGGTACTCGCTCTCCTCCACCACTGCGTCCGTCTTCTCCTGGTCGCGATTCCAGACAGCGACCTCGTACTCCTGGTCCATGATATTAAGCGCCAGGTTGCGCCCCATCTCGGCCATGCCGATGACGCCGACATGGGCCTTCTTTGCCCCGTTTATCACCGCTGCTCCTTGTAATGGTTGATGAGGCCATTTGTTGACGTGTCGTGGGAGTTCACGGGCTCCTCCGAGATCAGCTCCGGCAGGATAGCGATAGCGAGCTGCTTGCCAAGCTCCACGCCCCACTGGTCGAAGCTGTTGACGTCCCAGATCACCCCCTGAACGAAGATCTTGTGCTCGTACAGCGCGATGAGCCGCCCGAGGGTGCGGGGGTTAAGGCACTGAAACAGGAGCGAATTGGTCGGACGATTCCCTGGGAAGGTCTTGTGGGGCGCCAACGCGTCCACTTGGTCCGGGGGCAGGCCCTGGGCCTCGAGCCCTGCCCGTGCTTCAGCCTCGGTGCGGCCCCGCATGAGGGCCTCGGTCTGCGCGAAGAAGTTGGCCAAGAGGATCCTGTGATGATCGCCAATCGGGAAGCGGGACTGCGCGGGGGCCAGGAAGTCAGCGGGCACAAGGCGCGTGCCCTGGTGCAAGAGTTGGAAGAACGCGTGCTGGCCGTTGGTGCCGGGCTCCCCCCAGATCACAGGCCCCGTGGTGTAGCCATCGATGGGCCGCCCGGACCGGTCCACGCGCTTGCCGTTGGACTCCATATCCCCCTGCTGGAAGTATGCAGCGAAGCGATGGAGGTGCTGGTCGTAGGGCAAAATCGCATGGGACTCCGCACCCTGGAAATTGTGGTACCAGACCCCTATCAGGGCCATGAGCACGGGAATGTTCTCCCGGAGGGGTGCGGTCCGGAAATGCTCGTCCACGTCGTGGCCGCCCTGGAGCAGCTCTTCGAAGCGGTCCATCCCGATGACACAAGCGATGGATAGGCCCACGGCGGACCAGAGGGAGTAACGCCCGCCGACCCAATCCCAAAAGGTGAACATGTTCCCGGGATCGATGCCGAAGCGGACGACCTCGTCACGGTTGGTGGACAGGGCCACGAAGTGCCGGGCCACTGCGTCGTCGCTGCCGAGCCCAGTCACGAGCCAGTCCCGAGCCGTGTACGCGTTTGTCAACGTCTCCTGGGTGGTGAACGTCTTGGAGGCCACGATGAAGAGGGTTGTCTCCGGATCGAGGCAGCGCAAGGTCTCCACGATATGGGCGCCGTCCACGTTGGAGACAAAGTGGACGGCGAGGCCCTCTTTCCAGTCTGGTCGAAGGGCCTCGGTGACCATGAGGGGGCCCAGGTCGGAGCCGCCGATGCCGATATTCACGATGTCGGTGATCCCACGCCCAGTGTAGCCCGTCCATGTGCGGCTCCGCACCGCGTCGCTGAAGGTCCGCATCTGCTCCAGCACAGTGCGAACAGCGGGCATGACGTCCCTGCCGTCCACCAGGATCGGCCGCGTGGACCGGTTCCGCAGGGCAACGTGAAGTACTGCCCGATCTTCGGTGGAATTGATCCGCTCGCCGTCGAACATCCGCCGGATCCAGCCTGCGACGTTCACCTCCTCAGAGAGGGCCAGCAGCAAATCGAGGGTCTCGTCGGTGATCAGGTGCTTGGAGAAGTCCACGAGGATGTCGTCGAAGCGACGTGAGAACCGCTTGAACCGGGCCGGGTCTTCTGCAAAGAGCGCCCTGAGGTGCTTCCCCTCCATGATCACCCGATGCTCTATCAGGGCCTTCCAGGACTCCAGCTCGTGTCGCATGGTCCTCCCTCTCGCTACGCACAATCGTAGTCCGTTCATGGCGACGCTTCCAGCGCGACGGCTGCCCAGACTCATTTTGCTTGACCTGGAAGGGGTGCGGCATCTTTACTGAACGGAACGAACGGGAGGCGAAGCGAATGGCGAAGAGACCGAACGGTAGACGGGACCTCACAGGGGCCCAGCTCTTTCTTTTAAGCGCCGCGGCGCTTTTCTGGGAGCTGACCATGATACGGTACGTCCCCGGATCGATCCGGGTGGCGGGCTACTTCACCAATCTCGTCCTCCTATCCACCTTTCTGGGCCTCGGGACCGGGACGATCCTCGGCGGACGGATCCGGAATCCCCTGCGCTTCTTCACTCCCCTGCTCCTGCTGGTGTCCACCGCGGCGATCGTCCTGGGTCTACTGGACGCGACCAATCCCGCGGGACAGCACATCTGGAAAGGGGGCCCCGTCCAGGCAGCGCTGGGCGAGGAGACCACCGCGCTCACCACCCTCCAGGCCTGGTTCGCTAACGCGCCGAGCCTCCCCTCCGAGATCCTGATCCCTTTGATTATGCTCCTCCTGGCGTGCCTCTTCGTTCCCCTGGGCGCGGCCATCGGCGAACGCTTCGCCAGGATGCAACCGCTCCGGGCCTACGCATGGGATATCGGCGGCAGCATCGCGGGGATCATCCTGTTCACGGCCATCTCCGCGCTGGGCGCGCCGCCGATAATCTGGTTCGCGCTGGGCTTCGTCCTGGTCGCGCCCCTGGTCATCTGGAGCACCTGGACCGGGCGCTTGCTCTTCATCACCTGCGCGCTCCTGACCGTGGGCGCAAGCTGGATCCTCTCCTCCGCGTACGAGTGGTCCCCCTACCAAAAGATCTCGGTCTCCCCCGTCACCCCCACGGCCCTGGGCGGCCGCGGTGACGAGGTCGTGGGTTGGGAGCTGAAGGTCAACAACGACTTCCACCAGATGATGCTGGACCTCGGAGACTCCATGGACCCCGAGGGTCCCCTGCAGCCGTGGCGGAAGGTCTACGGTGCGCCCTTCCTGGGGCGTGCACCCGGCGACGTGCTGATCCTCGGCGCAGGCAGCGGTAACGATGCCATGGGCGCGCTGCGCGCTGGCGCTGACTCCGTGGTCGCGGTGGACATCGATCCTGTGATCGTCGCGCTCGGGCGGGAGCTGCACCCTGAGAAACCATACGACGATCCCCGCATCGAGATCGTGGTGGACGATGCGCGGGCCTACTTCAAAACCACGGACAAGACCTTCGACACGGTGATCTTCGGCTGCCTGGACAGCCACACCCTCCTCGCATCCATGTCGTCGGTGCGCATCGACACCTTCGTCTACACCCTCCAGTCGTTCTTCGAGGTGCAACGCCTGGTCCGGCCTGGCGGTCGCGTCGTGATGTCGTTTGCCCGGACCCATAAGTGGCTGGCCGAACGGATCTACCACCTCATGCGCCTGGCCACGGGCACCCAACCGGAGATCCGCCACTTCCGCTACACCCACTGCATCATCTTCACCGTGCATCCACCTGCGACTGTCCCGGACGAGGCAGCAGCCCTGGCCGAGGCCGAGGAGCTGGGCCTCCCCACGGACGACTGGCCTTTCTTCTACCTCAGGGAGCGGACGATCCCGGGGCCCTACCTCTTCTTCCTCGGGCTGACCCTGATCCTGGGCCTGGTGCCCCTGGCCCTGGTCCGGCGGGGCGAACGTAGCCTCAACCTCCAGTTCCTCTTCCTGGGCGCGGGGTTCATGCTGATCGAGACCCGCTCCGTGACGGAGATGGCCCTCCTCTTCGGCTCCACCTGGGCGGTGAACGCTATCACCTTCGGCGGGATCCTGATCATGGTCTTCCTCGCCAACCTCGCAGCCATGCGCTGGGGTAAGATCCGACCCGAGTGGCTCTATCCCCTGGTGGGTCTATTCATCCTGATCCACACGCTGGTCCCGGGGGACATCCTGCTGGGACTTCCCATCGCGCAGCGGCTCCTCGGCGCTATCCTGCTGCTCTTCAGCCCGATCTTTTTCGCTGGGATGTGCTTCTCCGCGTCCTTCCGCAACGCAAAGAAGCCCCACGTGAGCTTCGGCTCGAACCTCCTCGG
>CAYOTU010000108.1:0-5301 GCA_964406905.1 uncultured Myxococcales bacterium
AGGCTCCGAGGGAATCTTTGGCGTGGTCACCCGGGCCTGGCTGCGCCTGGCGCGGGACCCGGGCCCCTTCTTCGGGGCCTTCCTCTGGTTCCCCTCACTGGACGACGCGCTGGCCGCGGCGGTGGCCTGGCGCCTAGGCGGACCACCCAGGCCTCGCTGCGTGGAGCTCTTCGACAGGGCCGCACTTGAATACTTCACCAGATACCCCGCACCGCCACGGGTTCCCGCGGGTGCGGGCGCGATGCTCTTCACGGAATGGGACCTGGGCGATCGGGCCATCGACGCGGTCCTCGAAAACCTGATCCCGGGCTGGACCGCCCTGGGGGTGATCGTGGACGACACCCTGATAGCGGTGACGTCCCGGGAGCGGGCCAGACTCCGAGACCTCCGCCACCACATCCCCGAATCCAACAACGCTCGCGCAGCAGAGCACCACGCTGAGGGCGGACTGAAGGTGTCCACCGAGTTCTGCGTGCCCCCGAATCGGCTCCTCGACGTCATGACGCAGGTCGAGGCAATCCGGAGGGAAGAGGGCGTGGACGAGATGGTGCGATACGGTCACGTGGGGAACGGCCATCCCCATATCTTCATGTTCGGGCGCAACCCCGAGGAGGTCGTTCATCGCAAACGGGTAGCGCACCGACTCTGCCGCCTGGCCGTGGACGCGGGCGGAACCGTGTCCGGCGAGCACGGCATCGGCAAGACCCGCCGCGACTTCCTGCGCTACATGATTCCCGAGCAAGTACGGCAAGCCCTGGCGGAGACCAAGCGGGCCTTTGATCCCGACTGGATCCTGGCACCGGGGAACATCCTCCACGACCCGCGGGGCGCGGACGACGGCATCTGGGAATTAAAAGGAGACTGAAGGAGACTGAATGAACTCGTCAATCGATCTGCGCAGCGACACAGTGACCAGGCCGACCCGAGAGATGCGGGAGATGATGCTCGACGCGGAGGTGGGGGACGTTGTCTACAACGATGACCCCATGGTGCGCCTCCTGGAGGCAAACGGGGCGGATCTCCTGGGCAAGGAGGCCGCCATCTTCGTCGTATCGGGGACCATGGCCAACGCGTTGGCAATCCGTCTCATCTGCACGCCGGGAGACGAAATCATCCTGGAGGAGGGGGCCCACCCCCACCACTACGAGGGCGGCGGCCCCACAGCGTTCAGCGGAGCGTCGATGCGCTTGGTCCAGGGCACCAACGGGATCATGGATCCCGAGGACGTGGCAGCGGCGCTGCATCCGGGGGACTACTACCGGCCGATCCAGCGTGGCATCCTGATGGAGAACACCTCCAACCGGGGGGGCGGCACGATCTATCCGCAGGAGACCGTCGCGGCCATCACGGACCTGGCCCGATCCCGGGGGCTGCGCCTGCACCTGGACGGCGCCCGCCTCTGGAACGCGGCCGTGGCCTCCGGAATCCCGATGGCTGACCTCGCCGCACCATTCGACACGGTGTCGGTCTGCTTCAGCAAGGGCCTCGGCGCGCCGGTGGGCAGCCTCCTGGCCGGTTCCCGGGAGGACATCGACCGAGCCTGGCACTTCCGGCACATGCTCGGGGGCTCATGGCGTCAGGCCGGAATCCTAGCCGCGGGGGCCATCTACGCGATGAACAACCACGTAAAGCGCCTGGCCGACGATCACCGCAACGCGAAGCGTCTGGCTGAGGGCCTGGCCGCGCATGGGCTCACCGTGACCAACCCCGTGGAGACCAACATGGTCTACTTCACCCACCCGGACCCCGAGGCCCTGCTGACACGCCTGGAGAAGCAGCACGTGCTGATGGGTCTGGCCAGGCCGGGGGTCATTCGAGCCGTGACCCACCTGGACGTGGACGAGTCAGACATCGAAGAGACCATCACCGCTATCGGCGAGGTCGCCTGATGGACCTGGGAGCCACAGTTCGGCGCTTTGTTAAGTTCGGTGTCGTCGGCGCGTCGGGGGTGGTGGTAAACCTGGGGATCTACCTCGCCCTGACCCGACTCCTCGGCTTTGACAAGAGCCTCGCTGCGCAAAACATCTCCTACGGCGTCTCCGTGGAGATATCGATCTTCACCAATTTCCTGCTCAACGACGTCTGGACCTTCCGGGATCTGCGGGAAACGATCTCCTGGAGATCGCGGCTATGGCGTTTCCACCTGGTCAGCCTGGTGGGCTTCGGGATCAACTGGGGGGTCTTCGCCGGGCTGAACTTCCTGCTGCACCAGACCGGCGGAACCATGATCGGGAACCTGGTCATCCTGGGGCGGGACCTGGGCAACGTGGACGACCTCCTGGCCGCGTGCATCGGCATCGCGGCGGCCATGTTCTGGAACTTCTTCGGCAACCTGCTCTGGACCTGGACCCATGACGGGGGAAACAAGTGACCCTCACGGCCCTCGCCCTGGCCTTCCTGGGGCTAGCTTTCTCGGTCGCGGATCCAAGCTTGAATCCGCCTTCTGATGGGGCCAACGAAGCCCAGGTCATGTCCAGGACCGGGCCGGTCTCCCTGGTCCGCTTCTACGGATGGTCACCGGATTCATCATGTGTAGGCTGGAGCCTCACAAGACGCAACGGGACGGGAAAACACAAGAAGACCTACTACGTCAGGGAAATCCGCCGGACAAATCACGGTAAGGCCCGCCTCTGGCGCCTGGACCTTGCCGACGCGAAGTTTCCGCCCTACTTTTATCAGCATAAGTACGAGATCCACGACATCGAAGTGAGAGAGTCCGCCAAGCGTGACGTCGCGGTGATCCCCTTGCGCTACGGCCGCCGCCTGGTCCTCGAGTTGAAGACCGAGGACCGGATCCACCTCTACTACTGGTTCGAGGAGGGAGACGACCGCGTCCTCCTCCATAAAGCCAGCTTCGACGAGATCTACTTCGCGTTCGACGTGTGGGCGTGGCTGTCACCAAACGGACGCGCCGTAGCCCTGGCCCTGGCCCTGGACGGTGATATCAGGCTGGACGCCGCGTTCGTGGTTTTGGTGCTGCCTGTTGCGGGGTGGCAGAAGGAACTACGGTAATTACGTTCGTGTAGTTGCTCCATCTCCCCCGCCCTTCGACTCGCTTCGCTCACTCAGGATTACGTCCGAGGCGCCGGCCTTTGGCCGTCGTCTCGGACTCCACCCCTATCTTGTGCCGACCTCGGTGTTTTGTAGTTGGTCCTAGCAACCAACATCGAGTCGTGCAAAGATTGTACTGGAGTCCTGAGCGAGGGAACCGAGTCGAAGGGCGGAATCCTGAGCGGAGGACCGAAGGGACGGAGTCGAAGGGCGGGGGAGATGGAGCAACTACACGAACGTAAACGCGGAGACTCAGTCCGGTACGGGTATTGACACGAACCGCGCAAAAACCTCCGACGTCCCGTTGCCGTCGAGGGCTGCCGCGTTCCACGTGACCAGGACCTTGCCGCCTACGCTCCCTGCGACCGAGACGTGGGAGGTGGGCGTAAGGGGGGTCTCGTCGGAGGTGGTGACCACCACCTCGTCATCATCCCCCGCCAGGCCGCTGTCCGGGTCCCAGCGCCGCAGACGAATCGCGGGGATCGCCGCGCCGTCGTCCTGCCAGACCACCACGAAGCCGCCCCAGCCGTCGGGCGCAACCGCGTAGGCCCCAGGCATCGCGCCTGAAGCCGGGAGGGTGACCTTGGGCTGACCTCCCATGAGGTCCGCATTGTAGACGATCCCAGCGACAGCCTGCGCGTCCACCTCGGTCCAGAGAACCAGGACATGCTCAGAGGTCCCCGCTGCGCGGATTGTCTCCGTCGAGTCCCCGGCCTTGGAGAAAACCTCGATGATCGCGCCGGGGATCCCGTCCGCGCCCACGGCCCTGCCGTAGATCTCCATCTGAAATGCACCCTTCTCCCATAACGCCACGAAGCCAGCACCCGCGGGGACCACCACCGGCGCGCGGTCATGCCCCGGGGAGCCCTGGCTCAGGTTGATGTCGCCTGCGAGGAGCTGGCCCGTGGTCGCGTCAGCGAAGCGGAGCAGGATGTCCCGGTCCCCCGAGCCCCCACCCTCCCAGGCCACCACGGCTGCGGGCCCAGCCGCGGCCGCTGAGGGCGCGGTCGCATCCTCGGTCAGGTCAACGCTCACCAGGATCTCACCGTAGGGGCTCGGTCCGATGTCCGGGAATGAGCGGGACACCACAGATGTGTTGGCCCCGAACTGGTTCTCGCTCTCCCATGCGATCATGTAGCGGCCGTCCGGGAGCGGCGCTATTGCTGGGGACTGCTGGTTCAGGGCTGTGTGAATGTTGGCTGGGAATTCGCCGCCGAGGAAGGAGCCGTCGGCTGCAAGCTTTCGGTAGTAGATGCTGTTATCAAGCCCACCGTCCTGCCCAAAGCTCTCCCACACAACCGTCCATTGGCCACTCGTCAATCTCGTAGAAACGCCACTCTCCTGTGCACCCGCCACCTCAACATTCACCTGAAAAACCCCAGTAGCAGTACACTCCCCTACCCCCATGCACTCGGTCCCGCCGGGGCAATCCTCGTCAACCCAACCCGCGCCGGTGGACGGGCAGACCTGGGCCTTGGTCGGGTCGCCGACCTTACAGATCCGCGCGCCGGGATTGCAGAGGCAGGGCGTGCCCTCTTCTTCGTCGGTAAGGCCGTCGCAGTCATTGTCCTGACCGTCGCAAAAGGAGACCTCCTCCTCCTCGTACAGGACCACCTGATCGTAGCCGCAGTCCCAGGTTCCCGCTGCGGTGCATACTGGAACTATCGAGCCCTCGCAGACGCCTTCGGTCTCACAAGTTCCCGCTGGCGGGGTCAGGTCCCCGTCAGTGGTCCCGTCGCAGTCGTTGTCCTTGCCGTCGCAGGTCACCTCCAAGGGCTCCCAGCCCTCCAGATCCCAGAGGGGGCAATGCCACTCACCATCGTAGCAACCTGCCACCACCCCTGCCGCGCAGACCCCCAGGTCAGGACAGGCCGGCGGCTCGCCGGGGCACTCGTTGGGGACGTCGGGGACGTCCCCAACATCGTCCGGCCGGCAGATGACATCCGCCGAAGGGACGCAGTCCGGGCAGGACTCGCAGCCCGGGCAGTCGCCGGACGTGTCGCAGCCGGGGCAGGCGCCACCGCCATCGCCCACGCAGGTCTCGCAGTCGGACGCGATGGGCTCGGGAACACAGGACGACAGGAGGAGCAGGACGGAGAGAATGTACGCTGGTTTCACGGATTACCTCACTCGTTCGGGGTACTGGGTTCAGTGTAGCCGCGGCAGAGGTTGCGTCAAGATTGAAGAAGTCGGTAGCGGTCGCTACCGTATGGAGCGACCGTCAGTGTCCGAGCCGTGACCGTGAGGGAG
>CAYOTU010000108.1:5401-10054 GCA_964406905.1 uncultured Myxococcales bacterium
CGGCCGCCGGTGTCGTCCGAGCCGTGACCGTGAGGGAGCGGCCGCCGGTGTCGTCCGAGCCGTGACCGTGAGGGAGCGGCCGCCGGTGTCGTCGCCGCCATCATCGCCATCTCGATTCAATCTTTCCTCCTGCATTCGACTATGGCAACCTTCTGTCGGGGGAAATCATGTGAGTACACTGCTCGCCTACTTCATCACGTTCTCATGCTACGGAGCACGCCTCCATGGCGATGCGCCATACAGCGTAGACCGATCTCATAACGTTCCTGGTACTTCACCTGTACCGCAGGTGCCCGGTCTGTCAAACAGACGAAAGCAGTTGCTTTCGGAGGCACCCTACCAACTCGACGCCATACGCAGGGCGATCGTGCTGAACGCCATACGGAACGTTTGCACGTACCGAACCTGGAAACTTCTTTCTGCCCATGTTCGTTCCAACCACATCCATCTTGTTGTCCAGGCTGGTGACAAAAAACCTGAGCAGGTCATGACGACTTTCAAGGCATATGCCAGCAGAACCTTGAATGATGCGGGGCTTGACCCCCCGGGGCGAACAAAACGCTGGGCGCGCCATGGAAGCACTCGTTACATCTGGACGCAGAGAGACCTCCGTGACGTCTTGAAGTATGTGACCGAGGAGCAGGGCGAACCGATGGATTTGTACATTGCCAGTGGTTTGGGGCTCATTCCGTAACCAGTTCGTGTTTTGGTGATGTGCAACGGGCGACAGCGACACACCGACGGCCAAGGCGACACACCGACGGCCGCTCCCTTACGGTCACGGCTCGGACTGCGACGCGCGATGGACAACGGCCACGGCCAAGGCGACACACCGACGGCCGCTCCCTTACGGTCACGGCTCGGACTGGATGGGGGACACACCAACCAATTGCACCCAAGCCCCCACAAGATTATGCTGTTTCGGCAAAATGAGGTGTACGCCCATGCGAGTTCCCCAGTCTGCTGTCCAACCCATCTTCGCTGCTCTTATCCTCATCCTCGCCGCTGCCCTAACCGGCTGCTTCGCGAAGGGCCACTGCATGAGCCAGGAGGACTGCCCTGCGGGGCAGATCTGCGTGAAGGGGAGTTGCCAGCACCAGTGCTCTTCCGACGACGACTGCGACCCTCCCTTTCTCTGCGAGGGACATCTCTGCAAGCTCCCCGCTGGCTGCGTGGGCTGCTCTTTCTCCCACGCTGCAGCGATCTGCGACGAGACCTCCTGCGCGATGGGCGCTTGCGAAGCAGGCTGGTATGACGACAACGAGCTGCCCGACGACGGCTGCGAATATGAATGTACGCCCACGCGAGACGACGAACTCTGCAACCAGGTGGACGACAACTGCGACGGTATCGTGGACGAGGGCTTCGACCTCCTGGGCGACCCGATCCACTGCGGCGACTGCTACACGGTCTGCGAGGCAGGATTGCACGCCATCCCCGTCTGCGCGGGCGGAGAATGCACCTACACCTGCGAGGACGGCTGGTTCGACAACAACAACCTCCCCGAGGACGGCTGCGAAGCTGAAGAGTGCGTCCCGGTCTGCGATCCCGTGGATCTGGAGCCCTCCTGCGACAACAAGGACGACGACTGCGACGGGGAGACGGACGAGGGCTGGGACAAGACCGCGGCCGCAACCTGCGGTCTGCTCTGCGTGGACTGCACCGGGCTCTACGATCACGCGGCGGGCGTCTGCTTCGGGGGCTCCTGCCAGATGGGCGCGTGCGAGGGCGAGTGGGAGGACGTGAACCAGGACGAAAACGACGGCTGCGAGTGCCTCTACACCGGCGAGGAGGTCTGCGACGGCATAGACAACGATTGTAACGGCGCTATCGACGACGGCCTCAACTGCTGCCCCGACGACATGGTCCAGGTGGACCCGGTCTCAGACTGCATCCCCGAGGTCACCAAGCCCTTCTGTGTGGACCGCTGGGAGGCCACGATCTGGGATTCTGCGACCTGCGATGGCACCGTCTACGGCAACCCCCTGTGGATGGGCTGCAACATCGCCGACATCTACCCGCCGGGCTTCCCCGCAGACGTCTGCACGTCGCAGCCCTGCGACAACGAGGAGACCCCGCTCTACGCTTGCTCCCTCCCCGGGATCTATCCGTCCCGCTGCGTCTCCTGGTACCAGGCCCGGCAGGCATGCAAGAACGTCGAGAAGCGCCTCTGCACCCCAGAGGAGTGGCAGCTCGCCTGCCACGGCACCGGGTGCACCCTCTACCCCTTCGGCGACGATTTCACCTGGGACTTGTGCAACTACATCGAGACCTTCGAGGGCTACTCGGTCCTCGCCACGGGGGAGATGACCGACTGCACCAATAACTGGGGCACCTGGGACATCAGCGGAAACGTCTGGGAGTACGACTCCAGCGGCGGAGGGCACGTCCGCGGCGGCGCGTACAACTGCAACCCGGCAGGCGCGCCCACCCTTGAGAACTGCGTGAACGTGACCACCTTCGGTGACCTCATGGATCCCGACACCGGCGCGCCCATTGGCATGCGCAACAACGTTGGGTTCAGGTGCTGCAAATGAGGGCCATCCATGCGTGTTCGGTTAGCGAAAAAATGACAGCGCAAAGACATGTCGATCGCTTATGGAGAGGCATCCTTACGCTCCTGGTCCTCCTCGTACTTCCGGGAACTGCACAAACAGACCCTGCACCTCCCACGCCCCTGGACACCGTCGTAGCGGTGGAGGACGCTTGGGACCTCCTCGACGCTGGGAAGTCCAAGGAGGCCCTCGACGCACTGCGCTCCCTTGTCGCTGCCGCTCCGGGGGAATGCTGGCTCCACGCTCATCTCTCTGCTGCCTATCTCAAGGCGGGAAACCCGACCTTCGCGCTCCAGGAGGCGGCCCGAGCCGCGGAGCTATGCCCCGACGACACAGCGCTCCAGTCCCACCTCTCCTGGGTCCTGACCCAGGCCGGGGAGTGGACCGACGCGCTGGATCTTGCGCCCCCCGGCAGCGCGAAGAGAGCCGGGGCACGACGGGGCTACCTGCACGCTCTGGACGCTTATAAGGCGGGGCGCATGGACGAGGCCCTGGACCTCTTCGGTGGCCTCGAAAACCTGGGCTTTGACGGGATCGGCGCAGCGGCGGGCCTCTACCTTGAGCGGATCCAGTCCATGATGGGGCGCTCGAAGAAGCTCTTCAGCATGGACGCGATCCTGGGCTTTGACTGGGACTCCAACGTGATCCTGGAGCCCGCGTCCGCGGACGCGCTCGTGAGCGACACGGCCAGCTTCCGGGGCAGCGCGATGGTCGGCATGGCCTTGCGTCCGATCCGGGGCAACGTGACCCTGGAGGGGCGCGCGCGGGCCTACCAGAGCCTCCACATCGCTGACTCTGCGCGGGACTTTGACACCACATGGCTCGACGCGGGTGTCGGGGTAAAGGTGATCAGCCTGGCCAACCTGGACGTGGGCTATGACTTCGGCCTCTTCCTTCTCGGAGGCGGCCCCCGGGTGGAGCAAAAGAACATCTACGTCTTCCAGGAGATCCACGGTGCGCATCTGGCAGCGGACGTCGCGCAGGGAAACCGCTTCCGGATCACGCCACGCTACACGGCCCGGGGCAAATTCCACGACACGGGGCGGCGGGACGTCCACGAGCACTCGCTCGACGTCACCTGCGGGCTATTCTTCCTGGACGAGCGCCTGAAGCTCTTTTTCGTGCCGGGAGGCGCGTACGCCGAGACCCTGGGCCGGGTGGACTCCTACGATGCGTGGACAGCGCGGCTCCAGATGGGGCTCACAGCGAGCCTGCCCCACGACATCTCCCTGCTCGCTTCCTTGCGCGGCTCCTGGATGAACTACCTGCACAGCGCTGGCAACTTCGGCATCCCGGAGCGCCGCGTGGACCAGATCCTGGGCGCTAACCTTTCCGCTGCCTGGGCCTTCCACGAACGGTTCCAATTGGTGGGGGCCTATACGTTCTTCCGTAGCTTCTCCACGGTGTCCGCGTACGACTATGATCGCCACACCGTCGGCCTCTCCCTCGGCATGAATATCTTCTAGGAGGCGCCCCATGTTACGTTCGATACCCGTCCTCGTACTCCTTGTCCTCCTCGGCTCCAGTGCTGCGAGAGCGCAGCCCGCCAAAAGCGGCGCGTTCCAGGTCCCGGACGGGGAAATACTCCTGCACCGGACTGCAGATGGCGCTCTCGTGGGCGTGCTCCCTAACTCATCGGGCCGCCTCCTCCCTGCGGGCCTGGAGTTGGCCAAAGGCACAGCGGTGGTGGCCTGGAGTGGTGAGTTCACCTACAACAGCGAACTCCTCCCCTGCAACGAGGCCCGCTGTCAACGCACATTCGGCGACGACGCACCCGACGCGGTCGCCGTCCTACACCGGGTCCTGCTCCTGCGGCGAGACCTGCCCCTGGACCTTGCGCAGATCGAGCAGGAGCTCAAGAAGGAGGAGGCCGCATTCACCGAGACCGGCGTTGTCTCCGTGGAGGCAGGCTCAGTCTGCCTGGACTCCACCGGCGCGGACACGGGCGGCGTCTCAGGCATGGAGAACCCCCAGACCCAGGTCGAGAAGACCCCCGCCACCTTGCGGGTGAAGGTGACCTTCGAGTAGCCATCACATGAAGACAATCATCGGCAAGATCGAAAAACGCGACGGGACCCTGATCCCCTTTGACCAGGAG
>CAYOTU010000109.1:0-9990 GCA_964406905.1 uncultured Myxococcales bacterium
ATGATGTAGGGCGGACAATCGGATTTGTCGAGGACGTTGTTAATGAACACCGCCTCGTCTGAGGGTCCGAACTCGTTGGCGTAGGGTGCGAAGACCACGCTGCGCTTGGAGTCGATCTTGATCTCGTTGTCGCCGATGATCGGCGCTTCGATCGACTCGTACCCCTCGGGATCGCCGCCGCCGCGCAGGCCCGCTGGGCTGAAGTTCAGGACGCCGAGGACGCCGCCTACGTAACGCACCCAAACTCCGTAGCCTCCGTCGGAGGCCATGCCAACCTGATCCACGCCATCGGTACCCTGGAGGAGGTCCACCACCGCCTGGCGGGAGGCCGCCGGGTCCGAGGTCTCGGTCAGGGTTGTGTCGTACAGGTTCTTGGCCTCCAGGTGGAGGGCCTTGACCTCCTCGCATTGAGCCGGTGTGAAGTGGTCCACCACCTCGACGCATTGGACCGGCGAGTACGCTGTATACTGCTGGTAGCCGGCGGTCACCAGGGTGTGGGCTCGGAAGCAAAGTCTACCAGGCTCGCCCAGACTGTAGGTCTTCTTCCAGGAGAAGACGCCGTCACCGCCCACCTCGTCACCGGAAGAGCCGACCTGGCCGTCATCCATCATGGTGTGGACATCGCTGAAGCACTCCCCTTCCTCGGTGCATTCGCAGAGCTTGAGGGTCGAAGGCTCGAAGTTGATGTAGAGGCCCATGCCCAGGGTGAACACCAGGGTGGATGTCTGCCCCACGAAGAGGCCGCCCGGCCGGATCCGCAGCTTGGTGCCGAAAAGGAAGGCCGGGTTGTACGTGAGTTGGAGGACGTCGGAGACGATCTCGTCGCCCTTCTGCGCTGTGACGGTGATCGTGTTGTCACCTGGCACCAGATCGATCTTGGAGGTCTGCCAGAAGGGCAGGCTGTCCGCGTAGCCGGTGAGACCCTGGTCCGTCTCCCAGAAGATTACGTCGGGCTGGCCCATGGCCACGCCGGTTACCGAAATCGCCCCGCCCAGCACATGCCCCCAGCCCTGGGGATCGGGACCAAGGATCCGGATAGCCAACTCCGCTGTCGGGTAGAAGGTCTGTGGCGGCGGAAGGTCCTCCTGGACATCCAGGTCAGGCTCGCCTACTTCGCCATCGGGCGCATTTGGATCTCCCTTAATCTCGACATCCAGGGTGTCAAACCCCACATCCGGCGTGTCTAATTTCACATCCGCGATGTCCGGCTGCTCCACGTCCTCGGTATCCGGCTGCACCGTATCCACCGGGTCCACGTCGGACTCTGTGTCCGGGGCCACCACGTCCGCTACGGTCTCTGCACCGGTGATGGTGTCTTCACCGCCGTTCCCGTCGTCGTTGCCGCAGGACCCCAGGGCCATGGTAAGGAGGACGATAAACAGAAGCAGGCCGATCTTGCGCATATCCAGGTTCCTCTCGTCTAGAGTGCTGCTCGCCTTCTGCACGCTCGTCGTGTACGGATACCAGTAGCAAATCATCAGTTATTCTACTGTTGATGTCTTTCAGGTCAAGAAGCTTCGGAGCAATCTCCGTTTGAACGGAGACGGGCTAATCAAAGTTTGCATCCGCTGCGCCGCCCTCCGCACCGCTCCCACCGGGAGCTCCGATGGAGGGACCGCCGCCGCCGCCCGCACCGCCGACCCCGATGAGGAAGACGTTCTCGGCGAGCCACGCAGTGACATCCGCGTCAGCCTGGCCCCAGGCGTAGATCCCGTACGCAATGGCGCCGCAGCCACCACCGCCACCACCGCCGTGGCCCCCGAGACCGCCGTTGCCGCCCTGGCCGCCGCCCCAGGTACACCAGGCGTCGTTGATCCCGCCGATGCCGCCCTTGCCGCCCTTACCGCGCTGACCGCCGGTGCCTCCGGCGCCTCCGTCCCCGCCGTCACCGCCCACGCCGCCCTCGATGATGTTGTCTGCAACCTCGGGGACACTCACCGGCGGGTCGGAGAAAACCACGAAGAGACCGAAGGCCCCGCCGCCCGCTGTGCCCCCGATGCCGTTCGTCCCGGCGCAGCCGCCGCTGCCGCCGGCGCCACCGCTACCGCCGATCATGATCTCACAGTCGTTCCCCGCTGTGTCGGACCCTCCACCCGCGCCACCGCCGCCGCCGCCGCCGCCGTGGTCGCCGTCCGCACCGAACTCGCCCCAGTAGCCCTGCCAGAGGCCATTGACCACGTATCCCTCGGTGTCCCCGCAGCCGGCGCCCTCGACCCCGTTCAGGCCGTCCGCCGCGTCCCCGCCGTCGCCGCCCTCGCCGGTCTGGTCCGAGTCCACGTTGCAGCTGTCGCAGCCGAAGCCCACGCCACGCCGACTGTCAGGCCCGGCGGATCCGCCCGCACCGCCGCCGCTCCCCTGCCCCGGAAGCCCCAACTCGCCTGGCTCCGGATCTTCGCCGTAGTCGGGACACCAGGACGCGCCGCCACCGCCGCCCGCGTACCCGCCGCCCGCGCAGGCGGGGGCGCTGCCCCCACCGCCGCCCGCTTCGACCTCGCCCTCGTTGCAGCTATTCTGGCCGTACATGTAGCTATCGTGGCCCATCCCCCCGTTCGCGCCGTCGGCACCGTCGGTCCCATCGGGGCCGACCGCACCCTTGCCGCCGTCCCCCGCTATGATGTGGTTCCCGGTGACAGCGAGTGCGTCGGTGCAGTCCAGAAGGTAGAGCACGTAGCTGCTGCCCCCGGAGGCCTTGTTGTCGTGGCCGAAGATCGTGAACCCGTCTACGGTGCTGCCCGCGTCGCCGCTGGTGATGTTGGCCGCTGTCACCGCGGCCGGCTGGGCGGGGGTCGGAGCCGCACCCATGATCACGGTCTCGTAGAGCACTGGATTCCGCTGCTTGAAGTCTGAACTGAATCCGCCGTAGACATGGACCCCCGCGGCGAGGGTGACGGAGTCTCCGTAGATTCCCGTGGCGACGTAGACGTCCCGCGCTCCGGTCTGCAAGGCCTTCGAGATCGCTGCCGGTATCGTAAGCATGGGCTCGAAGGGGTTGCCCTCGGCCGCGTCGTCACCGTCCTTGGCCACAAAGATCCCGTCAGTGATGTCCCCATCCACGCCGTCGCAGTTGCTGTCCACGCCGTCGGGGATGTCCGGGACCGCCTGGTATTGGCACTCGCAGCCGTCAAGCGGGTTGACGTTGACGTCGTGGAAGCCCGGGTTGCACTGGATTACGCATTCGGGCACCAGGAGTGCGGGGTCGCACACGGTAGTCGCGTTGGGCGGGTTGACATTGCCGCAGTCGTTACCGCACGCGCCGCAGTGGGAGTTCGTGAAATATTTGCCCTCCCCGTTCAGGAAGTCCTCGTCGATCTCCCCGTCGCAGTCGTTGTCACCGCCGTCGCACTCCTCTCCGGCCAGGACGCACGCGCCCCAGCCGTCCGCTGTGCAATGCTGGATGCCGTAGCACGCGACAAAGGGCTCCCCGGGCTCGGGCGCGGGGGGCCAGGTCACCGCGCATGACCGGATCAAGTCCAGGTTTGTACCGTCGCAAGTGCAGGAACCCGTGGCCGGCACACAGACCATCGCGCCGTCCTCCTCTTGGCACAGGTAGCCCGGGGGACAGTCGTCGGGTCCCTCGCAGGGGTTCGCACAGTAGAAGCCGTCGGACAGCTCCACGCACTTCGCGCCCTCGGTGCCGCAGTTCTCGTCTACGCTGCAAGGCTCACACTGGCTGGCGTTCACCGGAATGCACTGGAACTCGTTCAGCTTGTAGAAGCCGGGCACGCATTGGTCCACCTTGCACTTGGGCACGTCATAGGACGCGTCGCAGGAGGTGGAGATAGCGCCCGGGAAGCCCACCGCACAGGAGATCCCGCATTGCCCGCAGTGCTCGAAGGTATAGAACTGACCTTGGTCGTTGGTGAAACCCTCGTCATAGACGCCATCGCAGTCGTCGTCGAAGCCGTTGCAGTCCTCAGGCGCAGGTGTCGGCGCATCGCAGGCGGACCAACCCAACTCAGCATCACAGATCTCGAAGCCTTTGCAGGTGCCATGCTCGTTGGACACGTCGCACGGCCGATACTGCCCAGCGTTGCTCGGCGTACAGGAACAGGAGCCGCTGTCGGGCATGCAGACGTGTTCTTCTGCTACCTCGGGCACATCCACACAGGAGAACCCGGCAGGACACTCGCCGTCCCCCGCGCAACCAAAGCTGCAGACTGATCCTTCGTCAGTGTCCACACAGTACCCGCCGCCGCAGGCAGCGTCGTCCTCACAGGGGACGCAGAGGTTGCCCAGGTCAGCAAGGCACAGAAAGACGAGGTCCGCGCCGAAGCCGGTGACGCCTTTGCAGAACCAACCTTCCGGGCAGTCCTCGAAGCACTCGACCGTGCAGACGAACCCCGCGGGACCCTCCACACAGTACCCGCTCTCACAGTCAAGGTTGCCGCTGCACGGACAACCGAAGCTGAAGGGGGGATCCTCGCAAGCCCCGAGGTCAACAGCGGGGGTGTCCGTCGGGTCCACGTCCCCGGGAGGGGTCTGGTCCACTCCTGCGTCGCCACCGGTGTCCGAACCCGTGTCTTTCGGAGGCGTGACGGACGCGTCTCCGCTGATGCTGGGGCAGGGCTCGCAGGCGCTGTCGCCGGTACAGCCGGTCATAGCAATGAGCGCCAGAAGGCAAATGAGAACCAAGGCACGTTGAAGCATGATTTGGACCTCTCCAGGCTTGTCGGAACAACCACTCACAGGAGCACCATCGCTGTCCCGGACAAAGATACAATGTCCTGTAGCAAGAGTCGAGGTCCGCTGTTGACCTATGCGAGGAACCCTCTAGAATGTCGTTACTTCACTGACCGGAGGTCGGATGGGTCCGCGCACGTCTAAGTCCATGGAGATCCGGGTGGGGCTGTTCATTATTGCCGCGCTGGGTGTGCTCACCGCGTTCGTCCTGATCCTGGCCAACGTCCAGTTCACTGAGGGCTTCATCGTTCATGTAGACTTTCAATCAAGTATGACCCTGCGCGAAGGCGCGCTGGTGCGTGTCAGTGGGATGAAGGCTGGCAAGGTCAAGCGAATCGAGTATCGCGGGCCTGATGGTGCGGACCAATCAGAAGACAGCGGCCGCCCGTACCTGGTCCGGATCAGCTTGGAGATGGACCCGGACATGGCCGCGACGATCCGGCGCGATACCTGCCGCTTCCTGCTCACGACCAAGGGCATGCTCGGGGAGACCTACGTGGAGATCCATCCGGGCCACGGCGACGGCCCTTGTATCACGGAGGACGACATCCTCCGGGGCTTCGAAATGACCTCCCCCGAGAAGATCATGACCGACATGGGTGCGCTCCTCGGGAAGGTGTCGGGGGTCATGGAGGACCAGGAGCAATCTATCGAGGACCTCATCGAGAGCCTGGACGAGCTGGCCGCGCACTCCCGGGACCTGGCGAAGAACCTCCAAGAACGCGCACCCACCCTCCTCGACGAGGTGGACGGCGCTGTGCAGGATGCCCGAACCCTGATGCGGCGTACCGACGCTGTCGTGGCCCAGGTCCAGGACGTCATCGGCGACGGCGAGGCCCTTCACCGCATCGTGGGGGACGTGGAGATTATCACCTCCGTCGCGGCCGTTGGCACGCCGGATTTGCTGGAGCGCGTGGACACGTTGGTGGAGGAGGGGCAAGTGCTGGTGGCCGACGCGCGTACCACCATCGAGCAGATTGAGGGCCGCGTGGACGGCCTCGCTGATGGCGCTGACGGCGCGCTGCGAGAAGCCCGTGGGGTCCTGCAGGATACCCGGGGGATGGTGCAACAAGCCCGGCCGGCGATCGAGCAGCTCCCCGCCGTCCTCGACCGCATCGATACGCTCCTGGCGGGCCTCGTGGAGACGGTCCCCGCGCTTCAGGCCGCGTTGGAAGCAGTCCCGGGAGTCCTCACGGGAGCGCGCCGGTTTACCGACGCAATGGTCAAGGGTGAGGGCACCCTCGGCGCGCTGGTCATGGACCGGGCCCTCTACGACGACCTCCGCGAGATGCTCCTCGATCTCAAACGCCGCCCCTGGAAGGTCATCTGGAAAGAGTGATCACGGGAAGGCCGTAAATTGACAAGCCAAGCCCTCCGGCCTATGCTCGCTGCAATATCGGGAGGTGTTTTCATCATGCGACGAGTCCTGCTGATCGTCATACTCCTCTTCATCTCCGCCCCCCATGTGCTTGGGCAGACCGGCCAGGGTGCGGTGATCCTTATGGGGGAGAGCGGCGCGGAGGCCGACCTCGTGGCCGACCTGGGCGAGGTACTGGTCACTGCGCTCCTCCAGAAAAGCAACAACCGCTACCGCTTCCTGGGCAAGGAGGGCGTGGTCACGGAGTTGAAGAAACGCCGAACCCAGTCAGGCCAGGTGTGCATAGAGTCCAACGATTGCCTCCGCGCCTACGCGAAGGAGGCGGGCCTACAGCTCATGGTCTACGGCAAGGTGGGCAAGGCCGCGTACGGATACTGGCTTATCATCACCAAGATCGGCCTCACCGGAATCCCCGACGAAATTAAAAAAATCAAAGTCGAGGGGGGGGTAACAAAGCTCATCGAGAACGTGGAGGCAGCGGCGGACTGGCTCCTGGGTCCCGACCGGACCTGGCTCCAGGTCTCGGTGGATCAGGATGGCGCTGTGTTCTCCCTGGACGACAAGGAAATCGGACCCGTGACAGCGGGGCCCATGGAGGTCGCACCGGGCAAGCACGCGGTGGTTCTGCGTAAGAAGGGCTATGAGGACTACGTCGGCGAGATCGACTGCGAGCAGGGCACCCTTTGCGAAGTCGAGGCCACCATGGCCGTGGCCGCGGCCGCGGTGGTAACACCGGACAAGCCGCCGGTGAAGAGGCCACCCAAGCGGAAGAAGACCAAGGCATGGAAGGCCCTCGGCTGGGTCTTCTCCGGCCTCACCGCCGCTAGTCTGGGCACCGCATTCTACTTTACGGTGGCGCTCAAGAAGGACGCACAGCGCTACGACGACTGGCTGAAGCAGGAGTGTCCGAACAAGATCTGCACGATATCCAAGGATGACTACAACTCAGATCCGACGGTGCGCGACATCAAGGACGACGGCAAGAGCCACGCGCTCTGGGCCAGCGCTACCTGGATCGGTGCAGGGGTCACCGGCGCCGCGGCGGCGACCTTCTTCATCGTAGACGCGTTCGCTAAGGGCCCATCGAAGACCGCGCACATGCCGCGCCTTCAGCCCATAATCGCCCCCGGCTTCACCGGGCTGACCTTCAACCTGGGCTTCTGATCCCCTTGTCTCTCCCTCGCCTGGCCCTCCTGATCGTTCTGGCGTCCGCGCCGCTTCCCGCCAACTCAGAGCCCGTCTCCGAGGATCCCGTCTCCGAGGCCCGCCACAAGCTGGACCTGGGGGACGACTTCCTCGACGACGGCCGCATCATCAAAGCCCTGGATTTCTACAAGTGGGCCGTGCACATCGCTCCAGACTGGTGGAAAACCCACTACAAGCTGGGGGCCGCGCTCCAGCAGGCCCAGCGCCCACCAGAGGAGATCCTGGGACACTTCCGCCGTGCGCTGGCCGCGTCGCCGGATGTCTATGTGATCCTTGTGGCCATGGGCGAGGTCCACGAGGCCGGGGGCGACTGGGCCCGGGCCGAACGGTTCTACCGCGAGGCCATGGAGGTCGCTGGTCCGGTGGAACGAATCCTGGCGCGCCTGGGGGCGGTGCTGCTGGAGCAGCGCAAGTGGGATGCGGCTCGGCGGGTCCTGGATGAGGCCGCCCGCCATGACCCGGGACCCGCTGTCTACCACCAGCTCGCCCGCCTTGCGCGCAACACGGGCAATACGGAGGCAGAGGAGAAGCACCTCCGGATCCTCCTGGTCCGAGCACCGGATCCCGCACCCTACGCCAGCCGCCTGGGAGTTCTTCTGCAGCAGACCGGCCGGGGCCGCGCTGCGGACCGCCTCGGGGAGTGGCTCGCCGGGAATCGGCGGGAGCCACCACCCCTTCCTTGAGGAACATCCGGGGAGGATTAGACACTGTTTTGGGAACCTCCCCCGGAGGCGGGTGTCAGAGGGGCCGCTTGAGGGTGCTACCGGGCACTTATGGAGCCCTGGATTCCGCTTGACTTGCCTGGAACCGCCCAATAAGATAGCCTTCGTTTTGCACGCTGGGGGACGGATTCCCTCCCCCTTGAGAAGGAGCAGGTGACCTCATGAGAACAGGTCAGATTCTCACTATTCTCGGCGCAATCGGTCTCATCGCTGCAATCTTCGGTCTGCCGATTTATACGATGCCGCAGCAGGACCCAGCGATGGTCACCGAGCTGGGCCTCGGAATGATCATGGCCGGGATCGCTGCGGCCATGATACTGGTGGTGATCATCGGTTTTGCCGTCAACAAGGCAAAGAAAGCCGCAGTAATCAACGTCATCCCCGCGTCAATCCTCATCTCCATGGTGTTATACCTGGGCATGAGCGCGCCGCATCTTTGGAGCGAGGCCCGGGGAGTCCTCGACCACAGCGTACCTGGCTCCTGGTTCGACGAGGACGGCAAATTCCTCGGGTACATGAGCGCTGGGGCTGGCTTCTACTTGCTCTGGCTTGGTGCCCTGATGGCCATGGGTGGCGTGCTGGCCGTGGTCTCCGCTAGGCCGAGGTACACCTCGGGGACACGCTTCCTACGGGTGGCCCTCCTCTGGAAGGGCACGATCATTCGTGAGGAGGTCCTGGCCGAGGGCAAAACCCTCACCGTGGGTAAGGATCTGAAAAACTACTTCCCGCTGGAGACCGATTTCCGCAGCCTGCCCATGTTCAAATACAAGGGCGGCCGAAAGAACCACACCTACGAGTTGGCCCTGCTCAAGGGAATCGAGGGCAAGGTCCACATCGACGGCGCGGACATGGACGTAGAGCAGTGCATCCGCACCAAAACCTCCAACACCTCCGACGCCAACTCCATCGAGATCAAGGACGGGGACTGGGGTGTCTTCAAGTTCGGTGAAGTGCAGCTCTTCTTCCAGTTCACTCAGCCGGCCGCGGCCAAGACCCGTAAGGCCCTCTTAGACTTTGACCACGGGTTCGTCGCCTCGGTGCTCCTCTCCTCCGCTGTGCAGATAGCGGTCCTCCTGGCCATCATCGTGACCCCGGCCAACATGAACTACCAGGCCCGGGCCAAGGAGGCCTTCGCCAAAATGATCCGCATTGAAACGCGGAAGGCGGACAAGGAGAAGGAAGAAAAGAAGAAGGAGCTCGAAGAAAAGAAGAAGGAAGAGAAGAAGGAAGAGAAGAAGGAGGAGGAGGACGAGAAGATGCCCGAGGAGGTGCTCGAAGAGCAGCCTCCCATGCCCGATCAACCCATCGAGAAGGCGGGCGACCCCCTCAAGAAAGACATCGACCTCAACAACCTCAAGAAAAATCAGTTGAAGCCCCTGAAGGACGACAAGCGCGGCCTTGATGCAAAGCGCGACAAGCTCGCCAAGGACAAAAAGCAGGGCATGGTCGCCATCCTCAAAAACAAGAGCCGCAAGAAGTCCGCGCTCTCCTCGATCCTCGGAAAGCAAAAGAACCTCGTGGCCAAGAACGCTGTATGGGGCGAGGACGGTGACTATGTCCTGGAGAACGAGGGCCAATCCGATCTGGCCTACGACGGAGCGTCCCTCACCACCGGTGACTACGGCGGCGGCGGTCTAGGCGGAGCGGGCGGCTTCGGTGATGGTGGCGGCGGCGGCGGATTCGGAGCGGGCGGTGCGTTTGGCATGGGCGGTACGGGTGGCATCGGCGGTGGCTTGGGTGGCGTCGGCGGTAGCCGTGCAGACCGAGCCGGCCGCATGGCCATGGCGGGCCTCAAGGATCGCACCCGGCGTCGTACCTCCCGGATGTCCCTGGGCTCCGGCGGCGTCTCCGGCTTCTGCAAGAAGCAGGACGTCATGCGCACGGTAAAACGCCGGGCCGCGGCGATCCGCTCCTGTTACGAGGTGGCCCTGCAACTCCAGCCCGACCTCAAAGGCAAGATCACCGTCAAGTGGACCATCAACCTCACGGGCAAAGTCCAGGGCG
>CAYOTU010000110.1:0-9981 GCA_964406905.1 uncultured Myxococcales bacterium
ATCATGAGCTGAGAGAGGTAGTCGCCGATCAGGAGGTCCACCACGGCTACTTGGAGGAGCTCCTCCACCAAGCCGTCCAGCCCGTCCACCACCCCGTCCGTGGCCACGACGTCCGCAACGATCTCCTCGATCCCTAGGATCTCGATCCCCACGTGGTGCAGGCCGTCGGGGCCCACGGTGAGTAAAGGGGCAGCTTTGATTCGGAGGTGGCCGTAGAGTTCGATCTCACCGCTGCCCCCACCCGCCAGGTTGAAGGAGGCCCAGAGGTTGAGTTCCCCGATCTGGACCTCGCCGCCGCTCCCCGCGACGCAGGTGGTGATCACCGGCGGGAGGTGGGGATCCACCTGGAGCACCAGCGCGTCCATGCCGAACTTCTCCACAATGGCCCCCAGGATTTCATCGGTCATGGTGATGTTCAAGTGCCCACCCCACCAGACGCTGAAGAGGAGCTGGTTCACCAGGTCCTCGGCCAGCGCGGCTTCCACAGGATCCTGGGCCGGCAGGAAGAAGACCCCGGGGTCCTGCCCCTCGCAGTCATCCCGCAGGATCGAGCCCGGGCAGGTGTGACCCGTGAGCTGCGTCGCTGCCACCCCGATGTCCAGGTCTACCGCCAGGCCGGCGTCGCTGAAGTTCACCGCGGACGGCCAGACCGAGAGTGACAGTGGGGTGCCCGCGCTGACGCCGGGGATCGTGGGGATCGGGATCTCGACGTCGTAAGACGTGAACCCGGTGAGGAGCTCGTCGATCATCGGAATCAGGCTCTCCGGGAGCCAGATCTCCAGGTTCTCCTCGATCAGGTTTGAGATCGTCTCGTCGAACCAGTTCACCAGCCAATCAAAGTACGCTCCGGTGCCCTCGACGATGTCCACGCTGATCCCCGAGATGTTTACGTCAACCGAGGTCAACTCCAGGTCGAACGCGCCGCTCTCGTTGAGCTCGACCTGGATCACCGCGTCGATCGTTACTTCGTCCGCGTAGATGAACCCGATAGCGTCGGGGCACCAGCTTGCGATCGCGCTGAACTCGGCTGAGAGGTTCGTCAGGACAGCGGAGAGGGCGATGCCGCCGTCCACGGTGGTGATGTCCAGGGGGCCGACATCGTAGAGGATGTTGTCCACGTCCACCTCCCACTCGCACCAGGCGAAGTCCGGGCCATCGTCCTCGTGGAGGAGGGGGTGGGGGATGAACTGGTTGATGTCGTAGTTCGAGAGGACCGTCCAGGCCAGCGTGGCCACGTCGTCCAGGTCCCCGGTGTCGTCGTCGTCGAAGACCTCCTGGCCCAGCCAGACTTTGGATCCGGCAGCGATGGCCTCAATGTCGTCAGGGTCGCCGGGGGGCCGGATCCCTTCGCCGTAGAGGTAGGAGCGGACTGCCCGCCCCTTGCGTCCCAGCGCGTCCTCAACCTTCACCACGAGAATGTTCAGGCCAACGCCGGCTTCGGTGATCGCGTCGAAGTCCCCGCTCCCGTCCACCGTGATAGGATAGTCGTTCAGGTTGGCCTCGGTGATTGTCTGCCCTTGCGAAGCCACGTTACCCGTGACATGCACGACCTTGTCGTCCCAGAGGGTGGTGCCTCGGGCCGGGTAGTAAATCGTCACAAAGATGGTGCATTCGGGGGTGTTCAGCCAGGAATTGACGCACTCCCCGTCCTTGCACTTGTCCTCGGTGCACTCGTTCTCGTCGTCGCAGGACATGGGCGTCCCCGCGCACGCGCCGCCGCCGCATTCATCGTTCACGGTGCAGGGGTCCCCGTCGTCGCATGCGTCGCTTGCGTCCTGGTACGCGCACTCCCCCGCTGTGCAGGAGTCGATGGTGCAGGGGTTCCCGTCGTCGCAGTCCTCATCGTCGTCGCAGTCCCTGGGCGGGACAAAGACCTCGGGCTCAATATCCTCGCCGGTGTCGGGCGCGGGGGCGATGTCCGTCGCAACGATGTCAAGGCCGGGGCCCGTGTCGGGTGGAGGCGTGGTGCCGTCACCATCGCCGGTGCCGCAGGCGGGGCAAATGAGCAAAAACAGGCTTAGAGCTATGACTGCGCGCATGGGGACCTCCCGAGTGAACCTGTAGACATCAACAATCATGGAGGGATGACGGCGTGCGCACAAGGAGCGCGTGTGATCAATGCTTCGGCACAACGAGCATGATGAGGTCGAGCTGGATGGATTCGCCGCCGTGGTCGGTGTAGTCCATGGGATCCACATGCGCGAACCAGGCCCCCCCCGGCGCACCGGCGGGGTCGGTGTAGATCACCTCGAGGAGCCACTCGTGGGCCTTGTGTTGCTCTGTGGCCAGGAGCACGCCGCTGTGCGGGCAGGTCCCGGTGCCGATGTCCAGGGTGAACTCCCAGTCGTGTTGGGACTTCCAGTACAGGTAGCCGCGGACCTCGCCCGTGCCATCCGGAACCGTGACGTGGCCCTTCTGATGGTCCACCTCACCGGCCTCGGGGATCACGAGGGAGAAGCCGGCCCAGCCGGGGAGTATCCCGTCGAACCAGGCGTCCTCGAACTGGAGGAACTCACCTTTGCCCGCGAAGATTGCGTGGATCGCCTCGGTCTCTGTGGTGTTCCCTGCCGCGTCGGAGGCCCGAAGGCTCAGCCCGTGGACGCCAGGCTGGATCACAGTTGTGTCGAAGGTAGCGCGGATCTCGAGATCGAGCTCGCCGACGGGCTCGCCGTCGATGAGGACCTCGACCTTGATCACTTCCTCGTCGTCGGACCACGAGCAGTCCAGGTCGATGATGCCGCTGATGGCCGCGTAGCGGGTTAGAGTAAGGCTGACCTCCGGCGGGTTCGGGTCAGCGGGGACCGTATCATCACCGGGCTCGACGGTGTCATCACCGGGCTCGACGGCGTCATCACCGGGCTCGACGGCGTCATCACCGGGCTCGACGGTGACATCGGCCGGGGTGCCCGAACCATCGTCGTTTCCGGAGCCACAGGCGGCCGCGGCGAGCGCGATAGCGAATAGGGAGATGCTGAGAAAACGAATCATGGGGTCCTCCTCCACCTGCTTGATGGATATTGGGTAGTTTTGGGTCCCTATCACAGGATACGGGACGAGTCAATTGCCAACGCTGGTCCCTTCTGGTACAAACTCGCGGAGCGGAGGGAGCGGTGTCGGAGACCCCCAAGCATATCGGGCAGTACGAGGTTCTGGCGGAGTTGGGCTCCGGCGGCATGGCTGAGGTCTACCTGGGCCGCCACGAGCAGCTCGGGAATGCGGTGGCCATCAAGGTCCTGGACGCGCGCTTCGACCGGGATCCGTCCTTTCGGCAGCGCTTCGTGGACGAGGCCCGGATTCAGGCCAACATCAAGCATCCGGGCATCCTCGGCGTTCAGGACATCATAGCGGAGGATGATCTCACCGCTATCGTCATGGAGTACCTCGAGGGGATCGAGCTATCGGATTTTATCAAGGCCCAGCCGCAGGGCCTCTCGGTGCCTACGTTTCTGGCCCTGGTCATCCCGTTGACCGAGGCGCTGGCTTACGCGCACGACGCGGGGATCATTCATAGGGACATCAAGCCCGCCAACGTCTTCCTGGCGCGCCAGGGCAAACAGGTGGTGCCCAAGCTCATGGACTTCGGCATCGCCAAGCTCCTGGACGCGTCGATACAGGGGCAACAGACAGCGGCCGGCACGGTTCTCGGGACGCCCCAGTTCATGGCCCCGGAGCAGTTCGAGGACGCCAGCACCGTGGACGCGCGTGCGGATATCTTTGCTATGGGCATTCTGATGTACCTGCTCCTGGCCCGCCGCCTGCCATTCCGTGGAGAGGGAGTCTCCGAGATCATGCGTCGGGTCTTCATGGACGAACCCGACGCACTCTCGTCCATTCGCGAAGACCTGCCCCCGGGCCTCGAGGAGATAGTGTTCCGCTGCCTTGAGAAGAAGCCTGCGGATCGGTTCCAGGACATGGCCGCGGTCACCGAGGCCCTACAGGAGCAGGCCGCTGCTAATCCGCCGGTGCCCTTGACCCCGGACCAACTCCCGGCAGCCCCCGACCGAGATCGGATCAAGGAGAAGATCGGCCTGGCCAGCACCACCGGAGAAACCCTGACCCGCGACCGGAGGGCTCGCACCGAGGTGGACAACCCGCCGACGACTCCCTCCCGCCCCACCATGCCCGCGGTAGCGCCGCCCACAGGAGCCGCCCCGACGGTCCGACCCGGGCCTCCCACCGAGGTGCCTCGGCGCAGTAGTCGGGTATGGCTCTGGCTACTCCTCATCGTCCTGGTCGGGGGCGGCGCAGTTGCGGCCGGCCTGTGGTTCATGAACCAGGGTGACGCCGGTGACTCCAAGGATGAGAAGACCTCCCCCGAGGAGGCCAGCCCTGCAAAGCGCGGGGCCGAGACCAGGCCCGCTGAGCGGGTAGCGCCGCGCCGGATCTCTGCCTCCGCGGCGCGGGCCGAGGCCCGGGAGCCACGGGGCGAATGGCCCGCGCTTCCCGCAGCGTCAAAGCTCCTTCTGGGCTCCCGTCTACATCATCCTCCCCGGGGGGAGCGGGACCGGCACCTCTCTGCGCTACTGGCCCTGGGCTGGGAGGGACTGAAGCCGTCGGATCTGGAGTCCGACGAAGAGGCAGCCCTGGGGATCACCGGTGAGGCCCTGTCCGTGTGGGTCCGGGAGGTCGGCCGTACACCTGAGGGCCGGCGTTTTCTTCCCTACGTGGAGAAGGCCACCACACCCATGCGAGGGAAGGGACTGAGGCGCAGTCAGCTCGACCATGTGATGGAGATGCTGGGGAGTGCCGATGCTACCGCGTACGTGGAGTTTCAGGTCCAGCTCCAGTGTAAGACTTTCCTTATGGTTACCCAGGGGCGGGGAAGTCAGCTCGGGGAGGCCACCAACGCGCTCCTTGCCGAAAAAGATCTCACCTTCGAGGCATTTGAGCGGCTCAAGGCCGCCCACGGGAAGGACGCGCTCCTAAAGGCGGAGATCGCCACCCGTGTCCTTGCCTGCATCACCGACTGAGCATTCCCTCGTTACATGCTGGATCAGCTTGGACCGTAGCCGTCCGGATGGTCCCGGCGCCACTCATACGCGGAGCGCACCAGCTCCCGGAGGGAAGAACGGGCAGGGTTCCAGCCCAGGGCCTCCCGGGCCAGAGTTGACGAGGCCACCAGGGCTGGCGCGTCGCCGTCGCGGCGGGGCGCGATGGCGTGGGGCACCGGGGTGCCTGAGACCTCCTCCACCATGCGGATCACATCGAGGACGGTGCTGCCCGTCTCGGAGCCGAGGTTGATCGCAGCGGGGACCTCTTCGCCAGCCAGGAGCTTGTCCATGGCCAGGCGGTGCGCGTCTGCCAGATCAGCGATGTGGATGTAGTCTCGGATGCAGGTGCCGTCAGGGGTGGGGTAGTCGTCCCCGAAGACTTGCAAGGGGGGACGCCTCCCGAGGGCAGCGTCGATGGCCAGGGGGATCAGGTGGGTCTCGGGGTTGTGATCTTCGCCGTGCTCCGGGACCGCGCCCGCCGCGTTGAAGTAGCGCAACCGCACAGATCGGATCTTCCCGGTCCGAGCCATCCAGCCCATGATCTGCTCAACGGTGAGTTTGCTCTGACCATAAGGGCTCACCGCGTCCTTGATAGGGAGGGACTCGGTGATCGGGAGGCAATCGACGTCACCGTAGACCGTGCACGAGGATGAGAAGACCATCAACTCGACGCGTGCTTCGACCATAGCGTCCATGAGCGTGATGGTCCCCCGGACATTGACGTCGAAGTACAACTCCGGCTTGTCAAAGGATTCTCCGACCTCGGCCAGGGCCGCGAAGTGAAGGACGCAATCGGGGCGGTGACGGGAGAGGATATCAAGGACGCGATCCCGGTCCCGGATGTCTCCCAGTTCAAACGTTGCCCTGGGATCGATCTGCGCACGATGGCCCCGGGACAGGTTGTCCAGCACCACGACATCATGGCCATGGTCCAGCAGGACGCGGGCGGTCATTCCGCCGATGTAGCCCGCACCGCCGGTGACGAGACAGGTGGCCATTGTGGCCTCTAAGGGTTGCAGTCTGCGTTGAGGCTGAGGTCGTCGATGAGGACCCCCACGCCTGCGGCCGGGGGCAGACCGCCGAGATCGTCGAAAAAGAACTCCACGGAGATGTCCATGCCAGCGAACGCGCCGAGGTCGATGGAGACCTCCTGCCAAGCGGAGCCGACGGTGATGTCGTCCTTGGTGAGGACCACCGTGGCCGCACCCCCCGAGGGGATGACCGAGATCTGGAAGAGGTCCACCCCCGCGTCGGCTTTTACATCCGCCATGACGTTCATGTCCAGGTGATAGCCCTGGTCCGCGGGCAGGCTGAAGGAGGGGCTGGTCGCGGTGCCGGACGAGGGCAGGGACATGCCCATCAGGTCCAGGAGGTAGGTGCAGCCCGGCGACATGAGGCCCGCGGCGAGGCCGTAGTACAGTGCGTAGCTGCCGCTGGAGGAGCCGCAGGAAGCGTTCACGGACCAGCCGGGGAAGAAGTCGAAGCCGGGGATCGGTATGGCCATCCCGCCGTTCACGATGGTGAACCCCTGGTCGCCGCCGTCGTCAAAGTCCGTCTCCCAGGTGAAGGGCTCGCAGCACCCCTCGCCGGGGAGGTTGGTGTAGATGCAGGCGTTGTCCACGCACGCGTCCTCGGTGCAGACGTCGTCGCCGTCGTCGCACTCTGCGTCGTCGTGGCAGCAATCAGGTGCGGGGGTTATCTCAAAGGAGCAGATCCCCGTGTCCACTGCGCAGGTGCCCACCGCGCAGGGGTCGGGGTCTGTGCAGTCAGCGTCCTCATCGCAGCAACCGTCCGCGCCGGTGTAGATGTGCTGGCACTGGTCGTCCACGCAGAGGTCCTCGGTGCAGAGGTCGTCGCCGTCGTCACACTCTTCGTCGTTGTGGCAGCAGTTCGGGATAGCGGGGAAGGTGCAGAGGTGGTCGTCGCCGCAGACCCCCTCGAGGCAGATGTCATCGGGGACGCAGTCCTCGGCCGAGAGGCAGCAGCCCTCCCCGTCGGTGAGGGTGTAGGTGCAGACGTTGTCCACGCACGCGTCGATGGTGCAGACGTCGTCGTCGTCGTCGCAGTCGACGTCCTCGTTGCAGCAGTCAGGGTCCGGCTCGAATACGCACTGGTGGTTCGTCTTGCAGGTCCCCGCCAAGCAGGGGTCCTCGGCCACGCAGTCTTCATCCACCAGGCAGCAGCCCGGCTCGTCCGCCAGGGTGTGAATGCAGAGGTTGTCATCGCCGCAGATGTCGATGGTGCATTCGGGGTCGAAGTCCGCACAGTCCGCGTCGGAGAGGCAGCACTCCGGGCCCAACTCCAGGAGGCAGTTGCCGTTCACGCAGTGAGGGATCTGGCAGTCGACTTCTTTGTCACCCTCGCACTCCCAGTCCTCGTAGCAGCAATCGGGGTCCGTCTCGTACTGGCACTGGTTGTTCTCGTCGCAGATGTCGATGGTGCAGGGATCCGAGTCGTTGCACATGCCCACGTTGGTGCAGCAGCCCTGGATGATCTGGGGGGTTCCGCAGGTGCCGCCGGCGCAGGAGACACTGGTGCAGATGCTCCCGTCGTCGCAGTCCGCGTCGGTGGTGCAACACTCCGGGACGTCGTACCAGAAGCATTGACCGAACTCACAGGTGTCGTCTGTGCAGGGGTCGCCGTCGTCGCATTGTGCAGCGGTGGCGCAGCAGTCGGTCTGGTTGGTGTACTCGCAGACTCCCTGGTCGCAGATCGCCTCCTGGCAGGGTTTCGTCGCGACGGGACAGTCGCTTGCGTCTTGGCAGCAGCCCTCTTCCTGGGAGATCCAGTCACAGGTCCAGCTTGCGCAGACGTCCTGGGTGCAGGCGATGCCGTCGTCGCACATCTCGTTCTTGTTGCAGCAGCCGGGTATCTGGAGGTCGGGCTCGTGGAGGCATGATCCGTCCATGCAGGTGTCCACGCTGCACTCGATGCCGTCGTCGCAGTCCGCGTCGTTGGTGCAGCAGAGGGGGTCCGGCGCGACGTCCACGTTGCAGTGACCGCCCAGGCAGAGGTCCTCGGTGCAGGGATCGTCGTCGTCACATTCCTGGTCAATCTTGCAGACCTGGGTGTGCTGGTTTACGCAGAGGAACTCCACGCAGATGTCCACCGTGGTGTCATCGCCGTCGTCACATGCCTCGTCCGATCCGCAGCAGCCTCCGCCCTCGAGGGCCTGCTGATAGGAGCAGTGGGATGCGATGCATTGGTCGATGGTGCATTCGTTGCCGTCGTCGCAGTCCGCGGTCGAGGTGCAGATGCACGCGGTCTCGTCCTCCCATACCGGATGGATGCAGTCCCCGCCTACGCAGCGGTCACGTGTGCAGGGATCCCCGTCGTCGCAGTCCGCGTCCATGAGGCAGCAATTTGTCTTGTCCTCGTACGTGCACTGCCCGTCCACACAGACATCAGCGGTGCAAAGGTTCAGGTCGTCGCAGTCTACATCTTTGTCGCAGCACAGCGGATCCGGCTGGGTGAGCACGCACCCGCCGTCAACACAGATGCCCTCGAGGCAGGGGTGGTCAATGGCGCAGTCCTCGTCAGAGGTGCAGCAGCCATCAGCACCGGTGGGTTCGAATACGCAGAAGTCGTCCACGCAGGTCCCCGCGGTGCAGGGGTTGTCGTCGTCGCAGTCCCCGTCTTCCTCGCAGGAGACGGGTTCCTGGCACGCGGGGTCGAGGGCGGTGCAGGCAGCGTCAGGGTCGCATGAGCAGGTGTCATCGGCAGCGTCTGCCTCGCCGCCGTTGTCGCCGCCGCTTTCGCACGCTGCGTGCGTGAATCCCAGGACCAGGAGAACGAGAGCTATGAAGGATAGGCGTTTCATGGATACCACTCCGTGGTGCGGGTCGTCAAAATCGCGGGGATTGTACCGGAACGCAGTGCGTTAGACAAACATTCTCATTCGCGGAAGAACAGGAAGTAGGTGGCCACGCCCGTGGCCGCAAGGCCCGCGCCGCCGAGTCCCGCGCCCCAGCCCAGCTTATTGGTCCGCACGGAGGTTCCGCAACGATCGGGCAGGTCCTGGGCCTCCGCGTAGCCAGCGAAGAGGACGCCGGATGCGGCCAGCATCCCGACCCCCGCGGCCATGAGGAGGGGCTCCCATACCCGGACCCGGGCCGGTGGCGGTGGCGCCTGGGTGATCGGCGCAACGGGGCAGTCCACCTCCACGGTGAGGTCCTTGAGGACCGTGAACTCGGCCCAGGCCGCGCCGTTCTCGTAGACGCAGACCACCTCGTGCTGGCCCACTTGGGCCTCCTCCGAGGTCTGCTGCCTGCCCGGGGTCCAGACAGCCTCGGGCAGGGCCGCGCCGTCGACTCGCACTTGCCGTGGGCGCACCTCGCCCCCGGTCCGCACCACGTATCGGCCGGTGAGTTCCTTTAGCGTCAGGAAGAGGCTTTGCTCTCCGGCACCTTTGACCCGCAGGGGCTGTGGGGGAAGGGGGACCCAGCCGTCTGCGCGGGCAGCGACGGTGTGGTCCCCCCGAGGGAGGTCCGTCACCACCGGTGCGATGTGGAGGCGCCCGTCGATGCGGATCTCCGCGCCCGGGGCGTTGCATAGGATGGAGACCCGAACTGGGCGCTCCAACTCGGCCATGAGGGCCTTGATAGCGGTCTCGACCTTGGCCCGTAGCACCCGGGTGAGGCGTTTCCCCTGTGCATGGAGATGGAGGGCCTGCTGGTAGTACTCCAGGGCCTTCTCCGGCTCCAGGAGCTTCTCGTGGCATTGGGCCATCTTTACCAGGATGTTGGAATCCGGGAAAAGGCGGTAAGCAGCGTCGAGCTTTTCAATGGCCGCCTCGAAGTCCCCGTGCTCGAAGTGATCTTTGGCCTCCTGATACAGGAGGACCGCCTTAACGCGGGCGGGGCGATCTTGCCCACGGGCCGCGGCCGAGGTCCCAACGATGAGAACTATGGCTATCAGGAGGGTGGTGGTCAGGCTGCGCATCTTGGGAATTTTACCTTTTTGCCGGATCCAGTCAACTCGCGTGGCGCAT
>CAYOTU010000111.1:0-9954 GCA_964406905.1 uncultured Myxococcales bacterium
TCCTCATCCTCGTGGTGGAGATGGGCTTCCTCAGCCTGATCTGGTTCGGGGTCCTCTGGGTACACGATGTACCCCTCCAGGGGATACTCTTCAAGGCCCTGGTCCTGATCTTCGCTGAGCTGACCGTGGTGAGCGCGGTGGCCCTGTTTTTCTCTTCCTTCTCAACGCCGATCCTGTCGGGGGTCATGACCCTGGCCGTTTTTCTTTCGGGGCGGGTTGTGTATCTGGTCGAGGAGATGCTCCACTCGATGGCCAAGGGTGGGTTGTTCAACAAGATGCCCCTTCTTCGCCCCTTCGGCGAGGGCCTGACCCGGATCTTCCCGGACCTGTCCGTTTTCAACGTCACCAGGGAGATCCTTCTGAACAAGGAGGTCACCAACCTCTACGTCCTTGAATCCTACGCGTACGCGGCGAGCTACGTGGTAGTGCTGATGGTGGCCGCGATCCTCTTCTTCCGGAGGCGTGACTTCATATGATCCCCGCGCGACGGAACCTCATCATAATCATTGCGGCCGCGGCCCTCCTGGTCGTGGTCGGTGTGGTGCTCAAGGTCCACATCGAGGGAACCCGCGCCCTGGCGGCAGCGGACGCCGCCTGGGACAAGGGGACCATGGACCGGGCCCAGCTCCTCTACCTCCGCGCGGGCCGTTGGTACCTGCCGGGAAACGGGGTAAGGGATCGGGCGGCAGCGCGTCTCCTCGATCTGGCCCGTACCCGCGCCGAGACCCATGACTGGTCCGGTGCCGTGGCCGCGTACGACGACGTCAGGGCCCTCTACTACGGATCCTCCTCCCTCGCCCGTGCCGGTGGAGAGACCCTGGAGACAGCGAACCAGGAGATGGCCGCGGCCCTGGCTGCGTGGAAAAAGGTCGACAGCCCTGAGATGACATCAGAGTCCCCCGAGACCCTTGAAGCGACCTACCTCGCCCAGCTCTCGGTTCAAGACGTCCCCTCTCCTGTCTGGTCCCTGGTCATGGGCGTTGCGCTCCTGGGCTGGCTCGGGACCCTCGGGGTTTTCGCATGGCGCTACGACGGGCTGCGCCACCGCTGGCCCTGGCCTCTCGTCGCGCTGGGCTTTTTCATCCTGTGGGCGCTCTCTCTTGTTTTGATGGGGCCTGTAAATCCTGCTTGATGTTTTTTTCGGTAATCAGTATTGAATATGGCCTATGATACGGCGTTGTAACGGCCCGTTCGATGAATCGCCCTGAAGGTGGGGCGAAAAACTCAGGCGCCGATTTTGGCGCAGTTGGAGGTAAGTGAACATGAAACGTATGATTCTGGTGCTCTTCTCAGTGGCCGTGATGGCCTTCGCGTGCGATGACAGCGGCGGCGGCGGCGACGACGACGATAACGGCGGTGGCGGCGGCGGCACCGGCAGCAGCGGCACCGACATGTGCGGCGACCTCTGCCAGACCGGCCAGTACTGCTGGAACGGCGTCTGCCTCAACGGCTGCACCTCGGACGAGAACTGCGCGGCTGACGAGTACTGCGTCATCGACGACGAGTTCTTCAACGAGGGCCGATGCCACGGCAAGGTGGTCCCTGGCTGCCAGGCCGACTCTGACTGCGGGACCAACCAGATCTGCACGAGCGGAGTTTGCACCACCAAACCCGCGCAGCCTGTGCAGGAATGCGAGTGGAAGCCTGACTTCACCGACGGTTGCCCCGAAGACCAGGTCTGCTTCGAGGCCGAAGACGGCTCCGTCGACAAGAACGAGTGCTTCTCAATGCCTCTCTGCGGCGAGAACGGCCAATGCCCCACCGAGTTCGGCGGCTCCGTATGTAACCTGAAGCCAGACGGCAACAAGATCATCTCCTCGAAGACAGCGATCTGCCTCATGGGCCTATGCATGAGCGACGACAACTGCCCCGGTGAGCAGAAGTGCCAGACCATGGGCGGCGACGTGGGCTACTGCGACATGGGCATGGGCTGCGAAACCGACGACGACTGCGACGCGGGCGAGGCCTGCGAGATGGGCTTCTGCGTTCCGGATATGGGCGGCGACGGCGACTGCGAGACCGACGACGACTGCGCCGAAGGCGAGGTCTGCGAGATGGGATACTGCGTTCCGGACTTCGGTTTCTAGACCCCTACATCCCACACAAAATCACCCCGCAGCCGGCAACGAACCCTGAGATCCATGCCTAATGGGGCGGTAGATCCACGAGCGCGGGGTGGCCCTGGTCGAGGAGATGCCAGAGTCCCACGCTGCCTGCTCCAAGAGCCAAGCCGAGGGCCGTGCCGAGGGTACCCCAGGCAGCGGCTTCGAGGCGCTGAATTTTGGGACGGGTGTCGAAGAAGGGGGCAGCGTTGAGATCCTTGACCTCCTGGTTTCTCTGGGCAGCGAGGATTCCTGAGGCTGTGCCCGCGGCCGCCGCGGCGATGGCCAGACCCAGCGCGGTCCATGGGCGCCACTGACCCGGCGGCTGGAGCGAGGCAAGGCTCACGCCCTCGTCGGAGATCGGCCGAACAAAACCACCGCCGGGGACCACGAGGAGCGCGGCGCTGTCGTCAAGGTGCAAGGGCGCCGCCTCCGCGCCGGAGGCCAGGGTAAGCCAGCCCACGGCCCGGATCTTCAGGGGTAGGGCAGCGGTCCGATCGATCGTCGCACTCCGCCCCTCCTCGATAACGAGGGTCCGGTCCAGCGCGGGCTCGACGACAAGGCGGTTTTCGCCGGGCTTCAGGATCCTGTGCCGCACCCAGGATGCCTCGGTGCCCTTGCGGACCTCTATCGCGTGGAAGCCCGCCGGCAGTTCGGTCCGGCGCAGGGGCGTTGTGCCCACCCGGCGGCCGTCCACGTGGACCTCCCACTCTCCCGGAGCCCGGACCTCCACCGTGAGAAACGCGGTGCGGCTCCGAATAGCGTCCCGGCGGCCGCTGAGCGCTGCCTCCACCAGGGGCGGGACGCGGAGCACCGAGGGATCCTGATCAGTCAGGTGTCGAGCCAGCCAGTCCGCCAGGTCCGTCCCCTGACCGCCCCGCTCCACGCGGAGGCGGTAGAGGGCCAGGAGGTAGCGGTAGATCGCTGCGCGGCCGGCCGCGTCCGCGGGGAGCCACTCTGGATGCACCATGAGGCGGGCGAAGGCCGCTTCGAGGGTCTGGAACGCTGTGTCCAGTTCCCCCCCCTGGAAGTATAACTCCTCCCCCAGGCTAAGCGCTTCGAGCAAATCCCCCGTGTGGACCCGGGGGATAAGGCCGGCCGGGCGCTCGGCCGCGGTGATCTCGTCCATCGCGGCCGCGGGGGCCTGACCGGGGACGGTCGGGCGCAGGAGGAGGATCCGGACCCGGCGCTCCGCCGGCTGCGTCGCGCAGGCAACGAGGATGAGGAGAAGGAGGGGCAAAACGTATCTATTGATGGCCACCATAATGGCCGAATGATAGCAGCCCGATGGCGTGAACGCACGCTACTCATAGACGGAAGAACTGCTATGATGCTGAAACGATGGAAGGAGGCGCCGTGGAGGAACGAAAAGCGCGTTATCAGTGGGCCACGTGGGGGGATCTCAACGCGTTCTTCGGGCTCATGCTCGACAACGTCACGAACTTGGTCCTGCTCTGGGTTCTCCTGGCGGGTGCGGGCTTCCCCTCGGACATTTTCTTCAGCCGCATGGTCCCGGGCACCGCACTCGGGGTCCTGGTGGGGGACCTGATCTACACCTGGATGGCCTTCCGCCTGGCAAAACGCACCGGCAACCCCAAGGTCACCGCCATGCCCCTGGGCCTGGACACGCCCTCCACCATCGGCGTGGCCCTCGCTGTGCTGATCCCCGCGTTCCGGGCCGCGCAATACGGTGGAATGACCCCGCACGACGCTGCCATGGTGAGCTGGAAGATCGGCATGGCCACCCTGATCTTCATGGGCATCGTCAAGACCGGCGCGGCGTTCTTCGGTGAGTACATCCAAAAGGTCGTCCCCCAGGCGGGGCTCCTGGGCTCCCTCGCTGGCGTCGGGGTGACCCTCCTGGGCTTCATCCCACTGATGCATATGTTCGAGCTGCCCGAGGTGGGGCTCGTGGCCCTGGGCCTCCTGCTCTTCACTCTGGTGGCGCGCTTCGATCTCCCCGGGCGTCTCCCCGGTGCGTTCGCTGCTGTGGGCGCGGGCACCGCTGTCTACTTTGTGATGGGCTACCTCGGCATACTCTCGGGCCCCTTCACGGTTCCTGAACCGACCCTTCATCTGGCCGCGCCGATTCCAACACTCGCTTGGCTCGGCGAGGCCCGCACCGCGTTGGCCTACCTGCCCTTCGCCATCCCCTTCGGCCTCCTGACCATTGTCGGAGGAATCAACGTCACCGAGAGTGCGCGCTGCGCGGGGGATGACTTCAAGACCCGGGACATCCTCCTCACCGAGGCCGGTGCGACCCTGGTGGCCGGCTTCTTCGGCGGCGTGGTCCAGTCCACACCCTACATCGGCCACCCAGCGTACAAGGCCATGGGCGCCCGCGCCGCGTACACCCTTGCCACGGGCCTCTTCATAGGCCTCGGGGGGATGCTGGGTTATCTCTCCTGGGTCGTAGACGCGATCCCCGCGGCCGCGGTCGCACCGGTCCTCCTCTTCGTGGGCATGGAGATCACGAGCCAGGCCTACTCCGTGGTGCCGAGGCGCCACTACGGCGCGCTCTTTATAGCGCTCCTGCCAGTGGTGGGGGAGTTGGTTCGCATCGCGCTGGCCACGGTCCTCTTTGATCCGGGGCTTGAGGGACGCCTCCCAACGAGCCACGACGCGCTGGTCTGGATGCAGGTGTCCATGCTCCTAGGCCACGGCTTCATTATCACGTCGATGCTCTGGGCCGCGGCCGTGGCAAAGCTGGTGGATCGGAAGTCGGGCCACGCAGCCGTGTTCTTCTTGATCCTGGCAGGGCTGTCCTTCTTCGGGTTCATCCACTCGGTGCTGCCCCACGGCGACGTCTACCTGCCCTGGGGACTGGAGAGCCCGGAAGTGCCGTACCGCCTGGCGCTGGTCTATGGGTTCCTGGCTTTGCTGGTCTGGCTGCTGCCGAAGGTCGAGCCGAAGCGGGCTACTTGATCGAGACCTCCACGGATCCCAACGCGTCCGTGACCCCGTCCTCCGCGTAGACCACCACCCAGTAGGTGCCCTTCTTCGCGTCCGCGGGGACCTCCAGGCCGCCCTCGAACGTACCGTCAGTGCCGATGGCCAGGTCTGCGGCTGCCAGGGCGTGGTCCATGGCCTTGTCCCAGTTCTCCTGGATCACCGGGATTGCCGCGGGGTCTGAAGGATCCTCTACCGGGGTGAGATCGTGGATGACCGCGGCACGCCCGCAGACCAGGCGCGTGTGAGCCACCGCACCGGCAAAGGCCGTCGCGCTCCCGGTGACCTGCACGATCCCGCCAGGCGCGGCCTCGACCGCATCCACGACCACGTTGAGCGGCGGAATCCGCAGTCGCACAGCGGGGTCACCCAGGAGGTTGTAGCTGTACATGTGATCCCGGATCGTGTCCTCCATCTCTGAGAGGGGCATCTCGGTCTCAGCGAAGCCGTCGAGGAGGTCCCGCAGATCGCTCTCGTGGTAGAGGGACCGCCACTTCATTCCCTGGATGGCCTCGCCGTAGGTCTCGGGCCGGTCCTCGAAGACCGCTGCCTCGATCTCCAGCGCGTTTATCGCGTTTGCGTAGGGATGGGTGGTCGCGGTGGAGACCAGGATCGCCATGGGCCCGCCCGCCTGGAGCAACACCTCTTCGGATTCTGTGAGCCAGTCGCTGGCGAACGGGCCCGTGCTGCATGCGAAGAACGCGTACATTGGGAACCGGTCCACGGGCTTGACCTGGGTTAGATCCGGGACGTTCAGCTCCCCCCCGCCGTGGCCCATGTAGGTCGTCAGCACCGCGCCCGAGGTCACCATCTCGTGGACGATCTCCTTGAAGGGCGTGTAGTACCAGGTGCTCGGCGGGCTGTTATACGCGAAGAACACGTCAAAGGCCATCGGGACGGCCTCCAGGCCCTTCTGCGCGATGGTCTCGATAAAGAAATCAACGTCCTCGCCGAAGCCACCCTCCCCCGCGTAGACGTTGAGGCGGTGGTTCCATGGACCCGTCGTGTAGGTGGTCTCATGGGCCTTGATGCGATCCAGGAGGCCGAGGCCCTGCACGTCGGAGCGCACCGGGAGACGGCCCACCGCAATATCGGGGACGTGATCCCCGTCCATGTCACCGTAGTGGTTGTCCGAGAGGCAGCCCTCCCAGCCCCCGGGCCACGCGGCCGCGGGGATCGTCTCCGCAGGGTCGTTGAACGCGGGCTCAGCGTCGCCCACGAGGAGCAGGAACATCGGGCCGTCCCCCTCACGGGCCTCCCAGTGTATCGCCACCCAGGTCTTGATATGAACAGCGATGTCATAATCCGTTGCCGACGCGCCCCCCGCGATCACCTGGTCGAGGGTTGCGAGGGAGATGGTGTACCCGGTCTCCTCCCGGTACGCGGCGAAGGCCTCCGCGGTGGCGAGGAGATCTCCCGCTGCGAGGATCAGGTAGTCAGCGCCAGGGACAAACGGGGGACTATCGGACGTATTGTCGGGCCCCCCGTCCGGCGTCACGGACGCGTCGCCCGGAATCTCGCCGGTCATGTCCGTTGCGGTATCAGCCCCTGGGGTCGTGCCGTCCCCACCGGAGTCACAGCCGAGGCCGAAGCTGAGGACGAGGATCAAGATCAACGTAGCGACAATGAACAGGCTCAGTCTCATGGGTATCCCCCTCTTGCAAACAGAGGACATGATACGATCGAAACGACAACAGTTGAATCCCCGGGTGTGATTTCTTAGTGTAGACGCTACGGACCAAGCCGAGGACTACATGCACGACGAGACGTTACCAACCGCATCCAACCCTGAGCGCAAAGGCCCCGGCACGATACGCCTGCGCCTGGACCGGCGCTTGCACCGCGGGCCCTTCACCCCTCTTGCGCCGCCGGTTTCAGTGGACGCGGAGCTGGATAGCGTCGGCTTCGATCTGCTGAGCCGCGTCCACATCGTGGGGGAGGCGGCCCTGGCGGCGGGGGAGCATCAGCTCCCCCTCCTCACAGATCTCATGTTGCCGGTGCGGGTCCTCCCCGGCACTCGCGTCAGCCTGGACATCCGGGCAGAGCGAGCCGAGGCCGCTGGCGAGACCCGTCTGGCGGGCTTTGACATGATCTTCTCAACGCCCCTCTCTATCGAGGACATCGTTCCGGTGCTTGGACGGCTCCCGAAGCTCTTCGAGGATAGGGGAATCAAGGCCCTCCGCACCAAGGCCGAGGGGCTCGTAGCGTTCGCTGGGATCCTTTTGCAGGAGCACGCCGGTTTGCTGGAGCGCCCCCGGGTGCTCTTGACGAAGCTCCGTAAGCGCGTCGGAGGGCCCGAGGTCATCACCGACGCGTTGTCTGATCTCATGACCCGGCTAACCGGGGCACCGGACGAGATGGCGACGGTCCTCCTCAAGCGGATCTCGGCCCGCCCGGTGCGTCGCGCTGAGGGATGGGAGCTGGATCTGCGCTTCAGCGGTGAGATCAACTACCTGGATAGGGTCCTGGTACCCTTTGATGACGTCCACCTTCCCAAGGCGGTGATCCCCTCGTTCCACGCGGCCCTGGATCGCCTGTTCTCCCCGCGGCCTGCCGCGTCGGCCCGGGTGCGGACGGATCGGCTGCGGTCCCGGGAGCTGGTCCAGTCTATAATGGGCATGGCCGAACGTTTCCAGGCCACAGTGGACATGGCCGGCGAAGCCCCGGAGGTGGAGCTGACAGGCACCACCAACGCGGCGGGCCGGTTCAGAGTACGCGTGGCCGCGCCGGGGACCTTTACCCTGAGCGGAGAGATCAAGGGACGCGTCCGCGCCCGCTCAGCGCGCCTGACCGCGTCTCGGGTGGTGCTTGCCTCCGGGGGTACCCGGACCATCATCGAGGGGAGCGTGCGGGTACGCACCAGGGGCAACCGGGCCTTGATCCCCCTCCTCTTCGAGGATCGCGCCCTGACTCATCTGGGCATCGAGATCCAGGGCAGTGCGGAGGAGGGCTCCACTCTTCCTGCGCTGCGTGTCGACGCGGCCACGGATCACCCTCTCCTCCTCGGGGAGACCCGGGCCGTTGTCTCCCTGGAGCGCCCCGCTTTCTCGGGAGGAGTTCGGGTCCACCTCGGCGCTGTCCCGGCCCAGGAGATAGACCTGACCATCGCCGCAGGGTTCCGAACCCATCCGGGGACCGGCTTTGACAACGGCGCGAACGTTTTTGAGGCAGCGAAGCTCTCCGGAGAGGTCAGGGGCCAGATCACGTCGGACGCGCCGCGGACCTTTTCCATTGCGCTGGACGGCGAAGCCAGCGGCGGAGCCCGGGCGACCACCCGGGTGCCGACGTTCCCCGAGCTCGAGATCGAGGACGGGCTCCTCGAGGCCCTCCTGAACGGAGGCCTGCGTTATGGGACCCGCCTGAACACCCACCCCAGGACCCGAGGCGGCACGGACTGGGAGTTTTCCGGCACGCGGCTCGACATCCACCTGCGCCAGGCCCAGGCGCGCCTCGGAGATCGTGGCCTGACCATCCCGCAGGGTACGGATATCTTTGTCAACGTGCTCGAGGGCACCTTGTCCACCTCGGGCCTCGGCCGAGCGGAGGTGTCACTCGGTTGGGATATGCACGAGCGCTCCCCGGTGCTGCGACGGGGCCGGCGGGCCACGGAGATATGGGTACCGGAGCTGCGTCACAATTCGTTCTTCCTGCGGGTGAGCCCCTCGGGAGGCCTCTCGATCCACGGCCCTGAGCAGGGCCTCTACGACGCGCGATACTTCAACGCGCTCCTCAACCCTGCGGAGGAGCTGGGGCGCTGGCAGGAGGTCTTTGAGTCAGACGAGGCGGTGGACCGGGTGATCGACTCGGTGCGGCTCCTCTCGGACGAGGCCGCTGAGCTCCTGGAGGTCATCCGGGACATCGCCAGGCGCTTCAGGGAGGTTGTGGACACGGAGGAAATACGGGAGGCCAGGGACGTGATCCCGGCTGACCGTATGGCGCGGGTCCTCTCCCGCCTCCTGACCGGCGGGACCAGCGAGGAGGCTCGAATCCTGCCCCTGGTGCAGCGGGTCGTCTCAGCGGAAGGCCTGAACGTCCCAGCGGTCAAGGCCCTGCTCCACGAGCACCTCCCCGATAAGTTCGACTTCGAGGTTGACCGGCTCCTCCGGTGGGGGTCCCGGATCCTGGCACCCATGGATCCGGAGCCAGCGTTTCCTGTCCGAGAGGCCATCCCGCTCACCGAGGACCGGGGCCACACCGACCGGCTCGACGGCGTCCCCGCAGCAGCGGATCTTTACAAGGCCCTCGGACGACGGGGCGCGCTGTCCGGTGAGCTCGCAGGTAAGGTCGGGCGCATCGCACCCTGGCTCGCTCTGGAGCAGCTCTCTTGGATCCTGGAACGCAGGGGAAAGGACCTGCCCAAGGGCCTGCGCCGCCGCCTCCAGCATATCCTTGACGTCAAGCGGCGGGTGAGCCGCATCGAGGAGGGCTATGGCGGCGTGGGCTTCGCGCCGCAGGCCGTGGCGATCTCCTTCTTCCTGGGGGACACAATCGCCATGGGCACCGTGGCAGCGCCGGATACCGGCGAGGCCGGGATCCCCGAGGATCTGATCCCCCACAGCCTCATCGGCCCCCGTGACGTCGCGCTCCTGTTGCAGTCGGGGCTGGCCTCCGTGTGGAGCGGGCGGACCGTGCAGCTCAACCAGCGGCTCCTCCTGGACATGCTGGCCGGGATGCCCCCGCTCTTTGTCCACGGGGTGCTCATAGAGATGGGAGAGAACAACCCACGGATTCTGGCGGGGGTTCTCCTGGCCTTGCTGGAGTTGGAGCAGGGCAAGGTGCGGGAGCCCGTGGATCTGGTGGAGTTCTTCAGCGAGAAGCTCGGCGTCGCCTTCCCCCGCCGCGCGGACTACATGGCAGGAGGACGCTGGGCCCGATTGAGTTACTACGAGGCTCTGATGCACAC
>CAYOTU010000112.1:0-9944 GCA_964406905.1 uncultured Myxococcales bacterium
TAGAGGACCCCGTACGCGTGCATCTCCTCCGTGGCAGCGCAGAGCTGCAGCACCGGGGCCGCGCCCTCCCGCCAGGAAAGCGTCGCCTCAGCGACCAACTCAGAGAGGAGCGGCCCTTCGAGTAGCTCCTGGACCACGAAGGGACGCTTCGGGGTCGCGTTGAGCATGCCCCCGTCGATGATCCGCGCGAAGGCCGGACCCTTGAAGAGGGACGCCAACTGCACCTCGTGGAGGAAGCGCTGGTTGTGCGCGCCGCCGGTGTTGCCATTCTGCTCAGCCAGCGCTGGTTTCAGGACCCGCAGTGCGACCCGTCGCGCGCCCATGACGCGCTGCTTCGCTAAGTACACGTCCACCACCGCGCCGCTCCCTATGCGCTTGACGACCTGGTAGCGCTGCTGGATCAGCGTACCAATCAATGGATCTTTGAGGTGGTTGAAGATGCTGCGGCCCACTTTTTCCTCCTCCCATACCGTACCCCGAGGCCGGCGATGGGACAAGATCCCTCATGGGACAAACTTGACACACCGGGGCGCTACCCTATGGTTTCTCCATGAAGAATGGAAACCCCAATGTGTTCCTGAGAATTTTTACGAGGACAGCCCCGGTTTTCCTCCTCCTGGCGGCAGCGTCTGCCTGTGACTCCCAGGGGGTGGACTATGTCCCGCCCGACGGGGTCGGAGCTGACACGGGCCCCAACGCGGATATCGACGCGTTCGGGGGCTCCGACGCCGGGCCCGGCGAAGACTGGTGGTCCGGTGGCGTCCTGGGCTGGCGGGCCGAGGAGATCCCCATCCGGGAGGCCTTCTTCGCCATCTCCGGGGTGGACAACGGTCCCGGCTACGTGGTCTACGTCGCCGGTTTTCGGGGCGCGGTGCTTCGCTACGATTCGGCTACGGGGGTCTGGACCGACGTAAGCCCGACCACGACCAAGGCGATCCGCGGAATATGGGCAGTAGGGCCGAAGCAGGTCTTCATCTGCGGCGACGAGGGCTTGCTGATGCGCTACGAGGTCCCCCCCGGCGCGACCTACCCGGAGTGGACCGATGCGTCGGATCCTCTGCCTAAGGAGACCCTGCACGCAGTCCACGGCACCGGCCCCGACGACGTCTGGGTCGTCGGCGACAACGGTCTGGTGCTTCGAAATCAGGGGGCGGGCTGGGTCTCGATACCGAAGGCCGATCTCCTGATCCCCGAGGACGACACAAGCGACCTCCACGCGGTCTATGCGCGGGCACCGGACGACGTTCTGGTGTCGGGCGAGGGCATGGTGATCTGGTGGAACGGGACCGAGTGGGACCAGCGGGACGTGGAGCCGAGCCATGGATTCCTGTCGATCGCCGGCGCGGGAGACCAGATCTGGGTGGGCTCGGACGGGGGCTACCTGTGGAGCGTGTTCGAGGGCGTCTGGTCCGAGAAGCCCGCACCCGTTTATTACGACTACGATGCGATCTGGGTGGCCGCGGACGGGCGGGTCTTCGCCACCGGAGAGCATCCTTCCCCTCAGTCGATCATATGGAATGGTGCCGGGGAGCCCTGGGACCAACTCGATGTCGTGTCCCCGGAGGACCTCTCGGAGCCTTGGTCTGTGACCCCGAAGAGCCAGATTACCGGCCTCTGGGGTCGCAGCCCCGAGGATATCTTCGCGTGTACGCAGCAGCAGCAAATCCTCCACTACGCCATGCATCAGTAGATCCGCCTGTTTAGCAGCCGTTTTCCGTTTTACCCTCCCACGGGGGTGTGCTAAATTACGTTGCGCGATATCGGCCGCGCCAGTCTCTGGCGAGGCGATCCGGAGAGCAGAAGGGAGTACATTAATGGGTATTGATGAGTTGAAAGCGGCGCTGACCGAGAATCCGTCCAACACCCGGGCCTTCCAGACGGAGTTCGACGCTCTTCTTGAATCCGCGGGGGCCGAGGAGATCCTGGACTTTATCCACCAGCTTGCGGACATCGTTGGTGAGGGGAGCGAACTGGAGAACCTCCTGCGGGTGGCTGACTTTCGCGCTCGCTCCAAGGCAGCGGACAAGGCCCCCGAAGTTCAGTACGCCATCGGCTGCGTCTTCCGAGACCGCCTCGGCAACGAAGACGTCGCTGAGATGTACTTCCGCAAGATCCCCGAGGGGTCTCCCCTGGCCGCCGGGCTCTTGGACTTCTACAAGGGCTTCTATGTCCGGAAGAACAATTGGCGGAAGCTCGAACAGTTCCTTACCGCCCGCTCGGAGATCGACGATCCGGACCAGGCGGCGCAGGAAGCGCGTCTCGATCTGGCCCGTCTCGCGGACGAGGCACAGAACGCTGACCGCGCAGCGGCCTACTGGCAGCAGATCCACAAGGCGGACCCGGAGAACCAGGAGGCCGAGACGCGGCTCCTGGAGATCCTCCGGGAGGCTGGGAAGTGGCACGCGCTGGCCGACCTGATATGGGCTCGCGCCAAGCGCAAGGGCGACGAAGAGATCGACGAGAAGATAGCGCTCCTGCGGGAACTCGTCCCGATCTATCGCGACCGGATGAACGCGGAGAGCAAGGTCACGAAGGTCTACCAGGAGATCCTCGGGCTCAATCCCAAGGACGCGGACGCGCTGGATTCCCTCGGCGCCCACTACGAGGAGACCAACCGCTTCCCCGATCTCGTCAAGCTCCTGCGGAAGCGGGCCGAGACCGAGGAGGACATGGAGACCCTGGTGGGGCTCCACCGTCGAATAGCGGGGATCCTCCTCGAGAAGTTCTCGAACATGGCCGAGGCCATGAAGTCCTACGAGGCGATCCTTGACCTCGTGCCCGGAGACGTCGACGCTACGACCCAGCTCAAGGACATCTACGAGAAGCGCCGGGACTGGGGTAACTTCATTCGAGTGACGATGTTCGAGGTGGACGGCGAAGATGACGACGAGCTGCGTTTACAGCGCCTCAAGGATCTGGCTGGGCTCGCCGCGGAGCGCATCGCCAAGCCCGAGACCGGGATTCAGCTCTGGACCCAGGTCCGAGAGGCTGAGCCTGAGAACCTAGACGCGGTGATAGCGCTCGAGGGCCTCTACGAAAAAGCCAAGGACCACGAAGCGCTGGCCGACCTTCTCGAGGCGAAGCTCAGCTTCGTGGAAGATGACGGGGTGCGGGCCGGCATCCTGGAGAAGATGGCGATCCTCCTCGGGGTGCGCCTCCACGACTATGATCGCGCCGCGGGTGCCTGGCGACGACTCCTGGAGCTGGATCCGAGCCACGGTCGCGCCCGAGTTGAGCTGCGCAAGATCACTCTCCAGTCCAAGGATCTGGAGGCGATTAAGTGGTTCTTCGACAACTTCGGGACCCCCCATGAGTACGTCCGGGCCCTGGAGAGCTTGGTGAAGGAAGAGGAGGACGACACCATCAAGGTGCACATCCTTTTCACCATGGCCCAGCAGTTCCGGGATAAGGACGGGGAGGAGCGCCATCTAGCCAAGATCCTCGAGCAGGTCCTTGCGGTCCAGCCCGACCACGTCGAGGCGGCCCGGTCCCTGGTCCCGGTTTACCGGGTCCTGGGCAAGTGGGACAACCTCGTGGAGACCATGGAGTTGGTCCTCGGCGGAGACGACGAACTCGACGCGGACGCGCGCCTCGTGTTGCTCCTGGACAAGGCCCAGGTACAGGAAGATCGCCTGCGCCGGCTCGACGAGGCCTTCTTCACCTACGTCCAGGCCTACCAGGTGGACTGGCGGAATCCAGAGGTCCATCGGGAGCTGGAGCGTTTGGCGGAGGCATCGGAGAACTGGGACTCCTACGTGTCGGTTCTGGAGCAGACCCTCGAGCTGATCGAAGACGACGACCTGAGCGTGGTTCAGTACCTGATCCGCATCGCTGAGATTTGGGGGGAGAAGCTCGGCCAGTCTCAGTTGGCGGTGGAGCGGTACCAGCAGGTCCTGGAGTATCAGCCGGAGAACGTGGGCGTCCTCGTCGCGCTGGAGCACCTCTTCGAGCAACTCCAGCGGTGGCAGGACATCGTCCCAGTGTTGCTGCGGCGCCTCGAGCTGGAATCTGATCCGGAGAACCGGGCCGAGATCCAGCTCAAGGTCGGCGAGATCCTTCTTGGACGCCTCGGCGACGTCGAGGGGGCCATCAGCGTCTACCGTACCATGATGGACGAGCGCTCCTCCGACCCCGCGGTCTACCGGCGGCTGGGTATGGTCCTGGCCGGGGAGAAGCGCTTCCCGGATCTCCTCGATGTACTGCGGCGCCAGTGGACAGCGCTGGGCGAGGACCAGGAGGACGTGGACGATCTCCTGGTGGACATGGCCGAGCTGACTTACGGCGTCGAGGACAACCTCGACGCCACCGTGGACCTGTTGGAGCAGGCTGCGGATCGCTCCCTGGACAATGTGAGGGCCTTTGCGTTCATGGAGGAGCTCCTCGCCGTGCCCGCGGTTCGCTACCGCCTGGCCGGCCTCCTGGAGCGGGGCTACGCGCATCGGGGCGACACCCTGCGTCTGGCCGACGCGCTGGAGATCCAGCTCCTGGGCCGCGATGAAGGCGACTGGCCGGTTATCGCTGGGATTCTGGAGCGCCTGGTGGGACTCTACCGGAGTGTCCAGGACTCAGAGAAGGAGCTGTCGGCCCTCTGCCGTCTCTTCGACGGTGATCCTGCTCGGGGTGACCTCTGCGGACGCATGGAGGAGCTGGCCGACGAGCTGGACGACTGGCCCATTCTCGTGAGCCTCTACGTGGAGGCTGTGGGCCGTATCGAGGATCTCGATTGGCAGCGTCAGGTCAACAAGGCCGCTGCAGCGATCTACCACGTCCGCATGGCTGACCTTGAGAACGCGGAGGCCCTCTATCGGGCCCTCCTCGACGAGGATCCCACGGACGAGGAGGTTCTGACCTCCCTGGAGCGGATCTCCATCGAGTCCGAGGACTGGGCTGCCCTCTTTGACATCTACGCGCGCGAGAAGGAGCTGGCTCAGGGCGCGCAGGACCAGATCCAGATCCTGTTCCGCATGGCCACGGTCTGCGAGGACGAGCTGGGGGACCTGCCCAAGGCCACGGAGACCGTCGAGGAGATTGTCCGGATCGATGCAGACGACCGGGAGGCCCTGGGCAAGCTGGACGACCTCTATCAGCGCCAGGAGCGCTGGGAGGACCTCCTCGGCGTAATCCGGCGTACCGGTGAGCTTGAGGAGGAAGGTGAGGTCCGAGTGGCCTTGCTGTTGCGGGCCGCGGGCATCCTGGAGGAGCAGGTGGACGACGTCCACCGCATGGCTGCTATCCTGGGCGCGGTCCTTGAAATGGATCCAGGCTCTGACGACGCGATCCTTTTCCTGGAGCGCAACCTGGAGGGCGAGGCGATCCTGGAGATCTTGCCGCTGCTGGACGCGTTCTACCGCAACCGTGAGAACTGGACCCGGGTCATCGAACTCCTCGAACGTCGGATGCACATCGAGGACGACCCCGAGAGACGCAAAGCGATCCAGGTGGAGATCGCTGAGATCTACGAGTACCGCCTCGAAGACCAGGAGGCAGCGTTTGCACATCACCGGAAGGCCCTGGCCCTGGACCCTACGGACCGGACGGTCCTGGCCCAGCTCCAGCGCCTAGCCGGCCCCCTGGGCCTGCTTGTGGAGCTCTTCGAAGTGATGGTGGAGGAGCTGGAGAACATCCAGGATGACACCGATCAGGAGTGGATGGCCCGCAGCATCGCCCGCTGGGCCCGCTCCGAGTTGGACGATCGGGACCAGGCGGTCCGCTACTTCCGTCAGGTTCTGGAGATGAGCCACGGCGACGTGGAGGCCCTGGACATCCTGGCGTCGATTTTTCGTGAGACCGAGGCCTGGTCAGATCTCACCGAGGTCCTGCGGCAGCGGGCCGACGGCGAGCCGGACTCCGAGGTCCGCAAGGATCTCCTGGTGGAGTTGGGCGGGATCTTCCAGGACTGGCTGGATTTCCCCGAGGATGCTGTGCGCGTCTTCTCCGAGATTCTGGATATCAACCCCGGGGAGTCCCTGGCCCTGGCGAATCTCGATGTTCTCCTCTCAAGCCTGGAGCGCTGGGAACAGCTCGCCGAGGTTCTGGAGCAGAAGGCCGCCCTCGCTGACGACCCCGAGATGCGCCGCTTCGAGATGATGCGGAGGGCGGAACTACTCGACGTCCGGCTGAATCGCCTGGATGACGCTGAGGACGTCTACCGGATGCTTCTGGCGACGGACCCAGCGGACATGGACGTGCTGCATAACATGCAGGACCTCTTCTCCCGAAAGGGCGATTGGTTCTCTGCCATAGATGTCTACCGCACTGAGCTGGATCTCCTGGAGGGGACCGAGCGTGTAGACGTGCTCTTCCGCATGGGCGGGATCTGGGTGGACCACCTGGACTCCTCCGTGGAGGCGGTGCCCCTGTATAGCGAACTCCTCGACCTGGTGCCCGAGAGCGAGGACGGGCTCGTCGCTGTGGAGAGGATCGTCATCGAGAAGGACGACAAGACCGCCGCATTCGCGCTTCTCTCCCCGATCCTCGAGGCCCGGGGTGAGTGGGAGCGCCTCCTGGTGAACCTCCATGCCCTCCTGGGCGCCACCGAGGAGAGCGTGGAGCGGGTGCGGCTGGCCCTGCGCATGGCAGACCTGGCCCGGGATCGGCTCCAGGAGCCCGTGCGGGCCTTCTCCCTGCTCCAGCAGGCCCTGGAGATCGCACCGGAGCGCGCGGACGTGGCCGAACTTATCGAGGAGGTGGCTCGGGAGACAGACCTGTGGGACGACTTGGTGGACGTCCTCCGACAGATCTACACGGAGCTGGACGATCCGCAGATGCAGCTCGGCCTGCGCAAGCGGGAGGCCCGAATTCTCAAGGACGAGGTCCAGCGCTTCGACGAAGCGATCGTCGCCTACGTGGCCATGCGCGAGGATTTCCCCGAGGACCTCGACGCGCTGGAGAGCCTGGATCAGCTCTACTCGATCCTAGAGCGCTGGGGCGATCTGGAGTCGGTTCTCCTCGAGCGCATGGAGCGAGCCACGGACTCCGACGATCGGATCCATCTCGGGTTCCGCCTGAGCATGCTCCTGGAGGAGAACCTCGAACGCCTGGACGACGCGTGCCAGGTGATGAAGGACCTCCACTATCAGAGCCCGGAGCGGGAGGAGGTGGTGGAACAGCTTCGCCGCTTCTTCGACAGCGGTGTGCGGGAGGAGGAGACCCTCGGTATCCTGGACGGGTACTACCGCGCCCGGGACGCGTGGGGCGACGTGAGCCGGATCCTCGAAGGGCGGCTGGATGTGGCCGCTGAGCCGGAAGACCGCCTGGATATCTGTCGCCAGCTTGCGGGTATTTCGTTGGAGAGCCTGAATGATGATGGCGCCGCGCTGCGCTGGACCGGCGAGGTCCTGGTCCTCGACCCCGAGGATGATGGAGCGCTGACCCGGTTGAAGGATCTGGGTCGCAGCCTCGGGCAGCTCGGGGACGTGGCCTCCTTCGTGGAGCGGGCCGCGGGCCAGGCCGAGATGGACGACACCCGGATCCGCCTCGATCTCGAGGCTGGCTGGTTACTATCAAGGGAGCTGGACGACCTGGAGCGGGCGGAGCTCTTCTTCCTGGAGGCCCTCGACCGGGATCCGGAGCAGGGGGACGCGCTCGCAGCGTTGGATTCCCTCTACGGTGACCAGCAGCGCTTCGAGGAGCAGGAGAAGATGCTGTCTCGGCGGGCGGCCAACGCTTCCTACCCGGAGCAGCAGGTGGAACATCTGATGCGCCTGGGGCGCCTGCGGGAGGACCGCCTGGGCGAAGCTGACGGTGCGATCCAAGCCTACCGCGAAGTGCTGGACGTGGACGAACAGCACCGGGCCGCACTGGATGAGCTTGCGCGGCTCCTGGAGGTGATGGAGCGCTACGCGGATCTGATCCCCGTGTTCCAGGCCAAGGCCGATTTCGCGACGGATCCGACGGAGCGGGTCGCCTACTACCGCCAGGTAGCGGAGCTCACGGAGCAGCGCCTGGATGATCCGGAGGGCGCCATCGGGAAGTGGGAGGATGTCCTGGCCTTTGCAGCGGAAGACACCGCGGCCCTGGACAACCTGATCCGCCTCTACGAGCAGCTCGAGAAGTGGGGTGAGATGGTGGACGCCTGCCGTCGGGCCGCCATGGCGAGCGGAGTGGATCCCATCCGTCAGGTCCTCCTCTGGGAGCAGATCGCCCGCGCGGCCGAGGGACCGCTGGAGGAGCCCCAGACAGCGGAGGAGTTTTGGGTCAAGGTCCGGGAGACGGATCGTGAGAATGTTGAGGCCCAGGCCTCCCTCCGCCGGCTCTACAGGGTCAACGAGAACTTCGCGATGCTGGCCATCCTCCTCGAGGAGATGGCCCGGGGCGGCGAGCTGGAGGAACCGAGCAGCGAGCTTGACGAGCCCGACTCCGATCCCAGCCGGGAGCCTGCGACCGTGGATTCCGATCCGAGCCGCGAGCTTGACGAGCCCGAGCCGCTTACCGAGGAGCAGCGCGCCGAGCGCATCGAACTCTGGAGCGAACTGGCCCGCCTTCGGGTGGAGGACTACCCCGATCCCCAGGCAGCGATCAAGGCCTGGCGTGAGGTGGTGGCCCTGGCTCCCGAGAACCGGGAGGCCCTGGACGCGCTGGAGGAGTTATTCCAGGAGAGCGGCCAGTGGCAGGAGTGTATCGATGTCCTGCGCGTCAAGCTGACCCTGGTGGAGCTGGACGCTCGCATCACGGTCCTCGAGGCAATAGCCGAGATCCTGGAGACTTACCTCCAGCATTGGGACGGGGCCATCGAGGCCCGCCGGGAGATCCTGGACATCGAGCCCGGGGAGTTGGAGCACTACACGACCCTGGAGGACCTCCTTGAGTCCCAGGCCCGCTGGTCGGACCTGGCCGAACTCCAGACCCGCAAGTGCGAGATCCTGGAGCCCGGGAAGCGCTTGGAGACCTTCCGGTCGATAGCGTCGATTTACGAGAACCAGCTTCAGGACCGTGAGGGAGCCTTCCTCCTCTACCAGCGCGCCCTTGAAGAGGCACCCGCGGACGAAGAGGCCCTGGATGGCATCGAGCGGGTCGGCCGTGACGCTGGGCTCCATGCGGAGTTGCGTGCTGTATGGGAGGTCTCGGTGGAGGCCTTGGAGGAGCCCCTGGAGCAGATGGAGCTGCTCAGGAAGCTGGCCTTCCTGGACAAGGACGAGTTGGGGCGTCCATCGGACGCTGTGGAATGGTTCCAGCGGATTCGCGCCATCGATGAGGACGACGAGGAGGCCTTCCAGGCTCTGGTCGGCCTCTACGAGTCCCTGGAGCGGTGGGCGGATCTGGCCAACGCTCTGGAGAAGTTGGCCGGCCTTACCACCGACTTCCGGGAGCAGACCTTGATCTTTCTGCGTCTGGGCGATTGCCTGAAGGAACGCCTGGACCAGCCGGAGAAGGCTGTTGATGCGTACCGGGAGGTCCTGGATATGGATCCGACCGAGGAGCGCGCGGTCAAGGCCCTGGAGGACCTCTACGGCCAGACCGAGGAATGGGGCGCGCTGATCGAGGTCCTCGGCATGAGGGCGTCGATCCATCCAGAGGAAGAGACCAGCATCAAACTCCTCCGCGGAATGCTCTACGAGGAGAAGCTGGAGGACACCGAGCGCGCTGCTGACGAGTACGAAGAGGTGTTGGCCTACGAGCCCGCCAACAGCGAGGCCATCGGCCGCCTGAAGCGAATTTACTCCGACGCGGGGAACTGGTCGCGCCTTTCGGACACCCTTGAGCGTTCCCTTACGCTCACAAATGAGAACGTCGAGCGGATCGAACTGCTCTCCAGTTTGGCACTCCTCCAGGAGGAGGCCCTTGAGGACTTTGGGCAGGCTGCGGATTACCACCAGCAGATCCTGGATCTGGAGCCGGATAATATCCAGGCCATCGAGGCCCTCGAGCGCCTTTACCGCCAGGAGGAGCGCTTCGAGGATCTCGTTGAGGTGTTCAAGCGCCACGCTGGACTGGTCGATGGGATC
>CAYOTU010000113.1:0-9938 GCA_964406905.1 uncultured Myxococcales bacterium
GCCCGCCGCAGGCACGCCCCACGGTATCGGGGATCAGAATCGCCACGTCGGGGTAGCGCCGGTGGACGTTGTGATGGCTCGGCAGGAGCCAGCCGGCTTCGTTAGGCTGACCCGGCTCGATCAAGTCCTCTTTTTCCCAGGCCACGATGTGCCCGAACTCCTCCACTAGCTGCTGGCTGTAGAGCACGTAGTCCCGGATCGCCAGGTCCGTTCCCTCCAACTCCTCGGGCGCGTCCACGTTCAGGAGGGAGAGGTAGTATGGGTTGACGAAGATGGGGATCCCTTTTTCCTTCGCTGCCCGCGTCACGGCCATGGTTTCCCCGGAGAGACTGCCGCCGAGGAGTTCGTTGAGTTGGTCAGGGTCCCGGGCTGCGAATTTCAGGTGGAACCGGTAGTCTCGCCACCACTCATGCATCCGACTCAGTCGCTCCCTGGGCGACATCCCTTCGTCGAACGCGTACCGCGTCGAGTGGATCCGGCCCTCCTCGATCCAGCGGGCGAGGATCTTGATGATCCGTACACGATTCCGGCGTCGCAGTTCCACCACGCCCTTGTCCAGCCCGGAAGGGTGGCGCGCCATCCAGCGGCCCACCAGCTCAGGTTCGGGGAGGTCCTGCTCCAGGGTCCCGCTGAACTGGCGGAAGAGGTGGAGCATGTCCAGCCAGAACGCAGCACCCGTGTTCGTTTTTTTGTTCAGTCCCCGGGTGGAGTCGAAGAGGATCCCGAAGGGCCGGGTGACGATCTGTTCTCCCCGCAGGTTGGGGTCTTTGAAGATGCGCCCCGAGTGGTCGAGATAGTCCAGGATCCGAATAGCCGCGATCTCCCGCCACCGGAGGGCCTCGTAGAGGAGGCGACGGATCGTCGGGCTCTTGTAGAAGGTCCTTGCTTCAGGGCTGCCGGCCAACTCCTCGTCCACCCATTCCCGCAACCCCATTCGTACGTCCTGGATCGTCCGCGCAGTGTCCAGAATCGACGCCAGCCGTGGGTTCTCCTTGAGGAGTTGGCCGCGGATCACCTCCGGGTCGTCATTGATCGTGAGGCAGGGCAGGGGCAGACGGGGCAAGGCAACCTCCTTTTTCTTGGTCGGCGTAGGGCCACAAATGCTAGCAGAGAGGGAGACGAAGGGTCAAGGAAGCTGGAGGTTCGACATCTCCTTGGTGACCTCGAAGTCGTAGTCCGGGTACTCGTAGAGGGGCATGCGGGGCTCGGTTTCGCCGATGGAGTAGCCGTAGAGGTCGCCGTAGTCGGCGGGGTCCTCGCCGAGGGACTCCAACTGGTCCAGGTATTCTCTGATCGACTTGGACTCGATGATCACGACCTTGCCCATAGCGTGGATGATCGGGCTGTGGTGGCGGGTCTGGTCGTGGTCGAACTCCAGGATCCGGCGACCGTAGCGGGTGATACCGATGACCCGGAAGGTCAGGCTCTTGCCCACGCCGGGCAGGTTGAGGACGTTGCGATCCGTGGCCAGGAAGGGCAAACCGGTCCGCTGCCGAAGGTCTGCTATGTTCTCCAGCATCTGCTCTGCCTTGTGTGGGAACTCCTTGATCTCCGCGTGGTACTTCTTCGGCACGAGGCCGACGATTTTCTCTTCGAGTTGCTCCTGCACTGCGCGCGCGTTGGGGGAGAAGTTGAAATGGTTCTCCATGTACCCCTTCACCGTGAAGGTGTAGTAGGGCAGCACGCCTATCTCACCCAGCACCTGGCGCAGCCGCGCCGAGTGTCCCCGACGTGAGGCTGCTGCGGTGAAGACGAGCTGGTTCGTGACGGTCCAGCCGGCGGAGAGGAGCCGCTGCACGGCCTGCTTCACCGCAGGGGTGACCTCCATGGGGGACTCGAAGTGGGTCTGGATCACGAACTGTTTCATCCCGACTTTTGAGGTCTTGCGCTTGAACTCTCCCAGGATCCTGGTCAGCTCCGGGGTGATGCGCTGGGGCAGGTAGATGGGGAGGCGGGTGCCGATGCGTACCCGCAGCATCTCAGCGTATTTTTCTCCCTCGGGGCGGGCCTTGTTGGCCTCCCGCTTGCGTATGGCCATTTCGTAGACCGCATCCAGGATTTTCTCTATGGACTTGTCCGTGGACATGAGGCCGTCGCCCCCGGTTATCAGGATGTCCCTGAGCTGGGAGTCCTGCTCGAAGTAGTCCATGACCTCCTGGAGCTGCTCGGGCCAGGTCTTCTTCGGCTTGAGCTTGTCCAGGTTGAAGTTGAGGTTTCCCGCCTGGAAGTCGTACATGCGCTGGCAGGATGCGCAGAGACCGCCGCACGCACGCCCCACCGTGGCGGGGATCATGATCGCCACGTCGGGATAGCGCCTGTGGATGACGTGCTCAAGCGGCAGGATCCAGCCCGCAGCGTTGGGCTTGCCTGGCTTCACCTGGTCTTCTTTCTCCCAGGCCACGATGTGACCGAACTCGTCCACCAGCTCCTGGCTGTAGAGCACGTAGTAGCGGATCGCCAGGTCCGCGCCGATTGCGAAGTAGGGTACCCGCACGTGGAGGAGGGAGAGGTAGTAGGGGTTCACGAAGAAGGGGATTCCACGGTCCCTGGCCGCGTAGAGGACCTTCAGCGTGTCCGGGTCAAGGCTGAAGCCCAGCATTTCGTTGAGGAGGTCCGGATCCCGCACAGCAAAGCTCAGGTGGAAGCGGCGGTCGTCCCACCACTCCAGCATGCGCAGGTATTTCTGCTCCCTGGACATCCCCGCATCGAAGGTGAACCGGGCGCTCTTTATCCGTCCCTGGTCCATATGGTCTATGAGGATGTTAATGATCCGTTCCCGGTTCTCATCCCGCAGCCGGATGATTCGGGGGTCGAGGCCCGAGGGCCAGCGCTCCATCCATCCTTCGACGTTCGCCTTCGTTGGCTTCCGTCGCTTAGTCTCCCCTGAGAACTGCCTGTAGAGGTGGATCATGTCCTCGAAGAAGTAAGGCTTCGCACCCCCGGTCCCGTGGGTGACGCCGAGCCAGATCGTCTTGATCGGGTTTGACACAGCGATTTCGCCGCGGAGGTTGAGATCCTCGAACTCCCGCCCAGCGTTGTCGATGTAGTCCAGGATCCGGATGGCAGCGTAGTCCCGCCAGGTGAGCTTCTCGAAGAGGCTCCGACCCGAATGTGCCGACTTGTAGAACGCCATAGCGTGGGGGTTGCCCTCCAGGTCCCCCAGGACCCACTGCCGGACCCCCACGAGGGCCTCGGTTTCGTTGCGCGCTGCGCGCATGATCTCTTCAAGCTTCGGGTTCTCCTTGAGGAGCTGCTTCAGGAGCCTGTGGGACTGGACATTGATGGCGATTTTGTCCAGCTCATGGTGGGCGGGGGGGGTCGTGGACATGGGGTTGCCTCCTTAGTTAGTTGGGGGGGCCTGAAGGTCCTTGAGCAGGGAGATGGAGTTGATCCGCCGGGCGGCCTCTTCGTGGGTGATCTCCCCGTTCTCGTATAGCTCTTTGAGCTGGTTGTCCATTACCACCATCCCCTCGGACCGGGCACCCTCCATGATCGATCTGGTTTGGTGGGTCTTGCCCTCTCGGATGTGGTTTGCGACGGCCCGGTTTTTTACCATGATCTCCGCTGCCATGACCCGCCCCTTGCCGCTGGCGTGCGGGATGAGCTGCTGGGAGATCACGCAGAGCAGTGCGAAGGAGAGTTGCAAGCGGACCTGCGTGTGGTGGTGGGACGGGAAGACATCGATGATCCGGTCGATGGCTTGGACAGCGTCGTTGGTGTGCAGGGTAGCGATGACCAGGTGGCCCGTCTCCGCGGCGGTGAGAGCAGCAGAGATGGTCTCCACGTCCCGCATCTCCCCCACGAGGATCACGTCGGGATCCTGACGTAGGACGTACTTGAGCGCGTGGGCGAAGGACAGGGTGTCCGTGTGGATCTCCCGCTGGTCTATCACGGCCTTGATGTTGGGATGGACGAACTCGATGGGATCCTCGACGGTGATGATATGGCACCGGCGGGTGTTGTTGATCAGGTTGATCATCGAGGCCATTGTCGTGGATTTGCCCGAGCCCGTGGGGCCCGTTACCAGGATCAAACCGTGGGTCTTGAGGGCCAGCTCCTTGACCGACGCCGGCAGGCCCAGCGTATCCAGGTCGGGGATCTCCCGGGGGATCACCCGAAAGGCAGCGGCCACCGAGCCCTTCTGATAGTAGACGTTGGCGCGGAAGCGCAGATCCGCAGAGATGGCGAGGGAGAAGTCCAGCTCCATCTCCTGCTCGAAGGTGGCCTGTTGTGTTTCATTTAGGAGGGAGTACACCAGGCGTCGGGTGTGCTCCGGCGTCAGGGGGACCTTCAGCGCGGGGTTCAGCTCTCCGTCCACCCGGACAATTGGGGGCGTCCCCGAGGAGATCAGCAGGTCGCTTGCCCCGATTCGGGCCGCGTATTCAAGGAGGGACTTCATGTTGAGCCGCTGCCGGTTGTCCCCGGAGCGAGCCGAATCGCTGTCATGCCCCACGGTGCTCACCTTTCGTTCATCATCATCATCTCAAGACGATAGCCGATAGGGCCACCATAATTCAACCGTGTAGACATCCGGCAATGCCTGCTTGACCCGTCGCCCCAAGATCCTATAGATTTGATGGCCATGGGAGCCAAGGAAATTACCCGTCGCCGTCGTTCGACCAAGACCCGAGCGTTCGGCTCAGGAACGCGTGAGGCCCACGACGCTGGCGACTTCTACGCACGCTTCACCGCGCCGACCCTGTCCGACGACGAGACTGTGAACCCTTGTGGAGCAGCGGATCGCCTCTTCTGCGGTGACGCTCGGGACATGGCCGCGGTAGATGACGCGTCCGTGGCACTGGTGGTCACATCGCCGCCGTACTTCGCGGGGAAGCAGTACGAGCAGGCCCTCGGCGAGGGTGGCATCCCGGGGACCTACCTGGACTATCTGCACATGTTGCGGGACGTCTTCGCCGAATGTCGCAGGGTCCTTGAGCCCGGAGGCCGCATTGCGGTCAACGTGGCCAACCTGGGTCGTCGCCCCTTTCGTTCCCTGTCCGCTGACGTCACACGTATCCTCCAGGATGACCTGGGCCTCCTCCTGCGGGGCGAGGTGATCTGGCTCAAGGCCGAGGGGGCCAGCGGCTCCTGCGCCTGGGGCAGCTTTCGCAAGGCGTCGAACCCCGTGTTTCGGGATCTGACCGAGCGTGTCGTCGTCGCGTCCAAGGGGCGGTTCAGCCGTGCAGTATCGGTGAAGCAACGGGTAGCGCAGGGCCTGCCCCACGAGAGCACGATCTCCAAGGAAGAGTTCATGGAGGCCACCCTGGACGTCTGGCGGATCCGTCCCGAGCACGCCCGCAAAATCGGACATCCTGCTCCCTTCCCTGTGGCCCTGCCGGAGCGTTTCATCCGGCTCTACACCTACCGCAACGACGTGGTGCTGGATCCCTTTATGGGGGCCGGCTCCACCGCGGTGGCCGCTAAACGAAACGGACGCAGATACGTGGGATTCGACACGGATCCCGACTATGTAAAGCTGGCCGAGAAACGCATCGCAGCGGAGCTTGTCTTCCCGGCGAATGGAACACTGAAAGGAGAGAACACCAATGACTGACAAACCCTGGCACGGGAAGCACTGGCCCGAAGGCGTCTCCCACGAGGTAACCGGGTACGACGCGCCGCTGTTCAGCCTCCTGGAGGAGACAGCGCGGGAATACCCGGACGCTATCTACACGATCTTCGAGGGTGCGCGGCGCACCTACGCGCAGGTGCGGGACGCGGCCTACCGTGTCGCGAATTTCCTCGCCGCCCGGGGCATCGGGAAGGGGGATAGCGTAGCGATCTTCCTGCCTAACATCCCCCAGTATCCGGAGGTCTTCTTCGGGATCCTGCGAGCCGGGGCCACAGCGGTGACCTGCAATCCGCAGTACAAGGCCTCGGAGCTGAAGTTTCAGCTCAAGGACGCTGGCGCCAAGGGCGTCTTCGTCATGGATCACCCGGACTTCTACAAGCTGGTGAAGGAGGCCGTCGAGGGCACCGAGGTCACCACGCTGGTGGTCTGCAACGTCGGGCCCTACCTGCCGAAGCTCAAGGCCTTTATCGGCGGCCTCCTGGGCAAGATACCGACAGCGGGAGCCCTGGCGCCGGGGCACGTTCACTTCAAGGACGTGATGGCGTCGAGCCCTCCGACCCCGCCCCAGGTGAAGATTTCGCCCCTCGAAGACCTGGCGCTCATCCTCTATACCGGCGGGACGACGGGCGTGCCCAAGGGCGCGTCGCTCACTCACGCCAACATCATGTCCAACGCTATGAACGCGCTCCAGTGGATCAACATCGAACAGACCCCCGGCGCGTCGAAGGAGGTCATCAAGCGTGGTGGTTTCCACACCTTCCTCGGCGTCCTGCCGTGGTACCACAGTTTCGGGATGACCCTCTGTCTGTGCTGTACCGCGGCCTCCGCGTCAGCCGTCGTCTGCATCCCGGATCCCCGGGCCGGTAACCCGCCCTTCACCAAGGTCCTCGAGGCTGTGCAGAAGTTCAAGTGCACCATGGTTATCGGTGTGCCGACGATTTACTCGGCCTTCGTGAATCACCCGAACCTGGATGGGTTCGACCTCTCGTCGATCCAGGCATGCGGCTCAGGCGGCGCGCCGCTCCCGAACGAGGTCATCAAACAGTTCGAGGCCAAGACCGGCGCAGTGATCTTCGAGGGGTACGGCCTCACGGAGACGTCTCCGATGCTCACGGTGAACCCCACCAACCTGGAGCAGCGGCGTATCGGCGCGGTGGGCCTCCCCCTGCCCGGGACAGACGTGAAGATTGTGGATATGGAGACCGGCCTCAAGGAGCTGCCCCTGGGCGAGGACGGTGAGATCGCTGCCAGTGGCCCACAGGTGATGAAGGGTTACTGGGGCCGTCCCGAAGCGGACGAGGAGGTCTTCCGTCAGATCGGGGGACGCCGCTATTTCCTAACCGGAGACGTCGGTCACATCGACGAGGACGGCTTCGTGGTGATCACAGACAGGAAGAAGGACCTGATCCTGGTCGGAGGCTTTAACGCGTACCCCAAGGAGATCGAGGAGGTCCTCTTCTCCCACCCGAAGGTTGCAGGTGCAGCGGTTATCGGTAAGCCCGATCCCAGGGCTGGCGAGCGGGTCAAGGCCTTCATCCAGCTCAAAGAAGGTGAGACAGCGACCGAGGAGGAGTTCCTGGAGTTCTGCAAGACCCGTATGGCCGGCTACAAGCGGCCCCGAGAGGTGGAGTTCCGCGATGAGTTGCCCACCTCAGCAGTGGGCAAGGTCCTACGCAGAGTTCTCAAAGAGGAAGAACTCAGCAAGACATAACCGAACCGGGACCAAGCCCGAAGGGTACAGGTGTCGACCGTGGCTCCTGCCGCCCGTTTCCCCTACTTCTCGTCCCGCACCAACAACGACAACCCAACCAGAACCGCGCCGACTGCAGCGACGATCCACGCGGTCATCACCACGGGGTCGAAGAGCCGGTCAATCATCATGGACGTGAAGTCAGCGATGCGCCGGCCCAGCGGGAGGCTGACCTCGCTGGTCCAGAAAGGAGTGTTCTTGGGCGTGGTCCAGAGGGAGGGATCCACAGCGAGGGCCGCTATGACCAATCCCTGGGTTGTCCAGGCTGTCAAAAGCGTGCCGAAGCTGCCGAAGAGGGTCCCGATGCCGAGCCAGCCCAGGAAGCCGCCGCCCTTCGTTGACGCGATGGCCGCACCGATCACCAACAGGATCAGCGGTACGATGAACATCACCCAGAGGAAGCGATCCGTGGTCTGAAGCACGTTCAGCCCCCGCGGCGCCTTGTGGCCTTTCAGGGGCGCTACTTGATCCGGGAATTCTACAAGGCCGTCGATCACCGTCTGGACCGGCATAGCGCCCAGTTGGACGCCTGGGTTGCACGGCGGGAGCAGCTTCTTCTTTCCCATGCGCTGGCTCGCCAATCCCCACCGCTTCAGCCCGGCAGCGTCGCACGCGGGGAGCTGCCCCAGGACGTCTGTGACCCAGGTCCGCATGGGGGTCGAGGTGAGCGCTGTCTTGAGGGGCCGCAGGTCCAGGATGACATCCCGGGGATCGACCTCACCTCGAAGGGAGCGGTGGACCTCGGTGATCGTACCGTCGACTTCGCCCTCGAGCCACGCGTAGATTCCTGATTCGTCGAGGACCTCTGACGGTGTCTTGTGTGCCGCTGCCGCTGCCGCGACCCAGGCCGCCGCGTCGGGATCCTGGATTGCGCCGGGCTGCTTCGCTGCCTCGAATGACTCCTCGACCACCTCGGGGAGCTGCCGGATCACCTCCCTGGGGACCTCTTCGAGGAAGCCCTCGCCCAGGACCCCATGCGCTATCCCCGCAGCCCAGATCATCGCACCGAGCACGGGCGCTGCGATGAAGAACAGGAACAAGCCACCAAGCACCTTGCGCATGTCATATCTCCTACGGGCTGAATCCTCGGAGATGATAGCCGGTAAACCGAGGATCCGCACGCGAAGTGAGGTTTCTTTTCAGGGTCTTTCGCCATATATTGCCGTGGAACCTGTTCGGAGGTGTCGGTATGCGCCGGATCCTGCTGCTACTCCTGATGATCGGGGTGTTCCCGTCCTGCGAGGGAGACGACGGGCAGCAGACCCTCGACGTTACCGGCAGCGGGGACGTGGCTACTGCCGAGGACGGGGGCACGGATGTGCTGCATGCTGAGGATCTCGAAGCGCCTGATGATTTCGAAGCGCCGGAAGACCTTGTCGCGCCTGAGGATCTCATCGTACCGGAGGACCTCGTCGTGGCCGACCTCCCCGCCTGCCTCTCGGGTGGTAGCTGCGACGACGGCGATCCCTGCACAGAGGACTCCTGCGATCCCCTCACAGGCTGTGTCCATGGGCCGCTGTCTCCGGATGCCTGCGAAGACGGCGATCAATGCACTGACGACCTCTGCGAGACCGGTGTCGGTTGCGTCCACGTCTGGAACACCGTGCCTTGCGATGACGGGGAAGGATGTACAGCGGGAGACAAATGCCTCGCGGGGATTTGCCGAGGGACCCTGCTGGAGACCAACGGCTGTGCGTACGCGCAGGTCCCCTCGATCCCGTCCTGTAGTCCGGGCGCTGTGACGGGTAGTGCCAAGGCGGAGGCCCTGGCCGCGGTGAACCAGGTGAGGGCCTTGAGCGGCCTGCCGCCGGTCACCTATGACTACGGCGGCGACGCGGAGGCCCAGGCAGCAGCCCTGATCATGGCTGCGAACGGTGACTTGAACCACCACCCGCCCCAAGACTGGCATTGCTGGTCCCAGGCGGGCTATGACGGAGCTGGGAGCAGCAACCTCCACATGGGCTGGTCCTCGTCGCCCCAGGATCCGGCGCCGCCGTCGGACGCGGTGGCAGGGTTCCTGGTGGACTGGAACGTCCCCTCTCTCGGTCACCGCCGCTGGCTCCTGGACCCGTTCCTTCCGTCGATCTCCTGGGGCGCTGCGGGGGGGCTGTCCGCGATCGGGGGCGAGTGGCCCTACGTCTGGTCCGGGGTTCTCCAGGTGATAAAGGACGCAACCCCGGACATCTCGGGGCTGGACCTGGATTTCGTCGCATACCCTGTTGGTGACTACCCGGCGGCCTGGTTCGAGACGGACTGGTACCTCTCGTTCTCCGCGCTGGTGAACACCACCGCGTCCTGGAACAACGAGGGCGTGACCTACGGCCAGGCCCAGGTCTCTGTCATCGGGTCCGGAGATCCCCTGTCCATCTACGATCTCTCCTGGAACAATGAGTGGTTCGGCCTGCCGAACAACCTCCAGTGGCGGGTAGCGGGTCTTCAGGCGGGCGTGACCTACACCGTAGCGATCACCGGCGTTCGGAACGGCGCAGTTTCTCTGGACTACGAGTACACCTTCACCCTCATGTGATCTTGTAACATCGCCCCCCAAAATTGTTTCTTGACTGGTACGGCGTTTCGCCGTACATTGGTGTTGTAAAAAGGAGACATCGGACCACA
>CAYOTU010000114.1:0-9933 GCA_964406905.1 uncultured Myxococcales bacterium
GAGGATGACGGCAAGCAGGACGATAGGCCACCACGCCCACCTTTGCGTAAAATCGCTCATGTTCGAATCTCCTGCCGACGCCCCCGGGGGGCGGTCTGCGATCGGGGACTCAATCCCGAATCTGCCGCTTGATCAGATCGATCTTTTCCTGGAGCTTGTTCTTTTGGGCCTCGTCGGTGGTCTTCGCCATGCGCCCCCCAAGGCGCTTGATGCAGATCCTGAACTGCTCAGCGGCCTTGCCGCTCTGCCCGGTGCTGTTGTAGGCCTTGCCGAGGCGCTCTCGTAGGGTGGTGGAGTCCTTGCGCTTGAGGGCCTGCTTGTAGAGGCCGATGGCCGCGGCGTAGCTCCCCTTGCTTCGGGCTGCGTTGGCGGCCTTCACCAACTCCTTGTACTCGGCTTCTGCCTTGGCCTTTGCCGCCGCTTTGGCCTCGGCATCTGCCTTGGCCTTCGCCTTGGCCTCGGCTTTTGCCTTTGCCTTTGCCTTCGTCTCTGCCTCTGCCTCTGCCTTTGCCTTTGCCTTTGCCTTCGCCTTCGTGTCGGCCTTGGCCTTGGCTTTGGCCTCCTCGGCCCGGCTGCGTACCTTGGCCTTGAGCAGTTGTCCGGTGCGCTTCTCGAACGCGACCCGCTCCTTCGCGAGGGCCGCCGCGTCTGTCTCGGCAGCATCCAACTGCTCCGGGGAGAGGCGCTCTCGTAATGACCGGTGGCTGACCAGCAGCGCGTCGGCCGCGGTCAATTCGGAGCCCAGGGCCTGGACACGTTCGGTCCGCTTTGCTTTCTTCCAGGCCTCCTGCTTGGCCGTGAGCGCAACCTTCATTTCCTCCAGGCCCTTGGCCGCATCGTCCAGATCCTGGCCGAGGATCCCGACGCGAATCTCGGACTTACGGTACGTGGCGACCTCCTCCTGACTCGGTATCGGGCGGGCAAGGAGGGCCTCGTTGGAAGAGTGGGCTTCCTTTACGTCTTTCTTGAGGATAACCAGGGTCTCGGTGGCCAGGTCGATTTTTCCATCAGCCAACTCCCCCTGGACCAGACCGACGCGGGTCTCGAGGTCCGAGATCGCCTGGATGGCCTCCCCTGTCTCTTTGGCCAGCCAGTTGGCCTCGTGCTTCACCAGCGTATTCTGACGGGCCACCAGCATGTTCTTGTCACTCTGGAGGATCCCGGTCAGCGCGGCGATACGTTCCCGGGCCTGCTCTCGGGCCTCGGTCGCTGGGTCCACCACGTCCGGCTCAGGGGTCGTATCCGATGGGAGGACGACAGCGTCCGGTGCAGGGGCAGCATCCGGCGGCGCGGTCACGTTTGAACTCGATGCAACGTCCGCAGCAGGCGGTGTCTTGACGTCCACGGCATCGGCTGGGACTACCTGTGCGTCAGCGCCCAACCTGGCCGGGGCCGACTCGCCCGGCGTCCGCTCAGAGGACACGTCCGCCGCGGGAATCTCCGTCGCTACCGCTGTCCTGTCCGCAGGATCGGCCCCGGTTTCTCCGTTCAGAACCTCGGTTACCAAGTACCACCCGCCCGCGCCCAGGGACGCCAGTGCAAGCAGGAGTACTACCCAGCGCCCCGCGCCGCGTGGGGCCACCATCAGGGTGTCCTCGTGCTCCTCCTCCTCCAACGGAATCTCCCACTCCGATGCCGGCTGGGTGGCTTCGTCCTCCTCTTGGATATGGGTGGCGGCCTCGGGAGGCGTCGACTCGGAGGGTTGCTGTGCGTAGGCTGCGTAGTCCTCCGCTGTAGGACGGGCCATGGGCGCGGTGGCCGAGTGGGCTTCGGTGTCCTCCTCGATGATACGACGAATGCGCTCCATTTCTCGCTTTACCGCCATGGCCGAGGACGGACGAAGCGTCTTGTCCTTGGACAGCAGGCGGTGGATGAGGTCCGCCATGTCCGGATGTATCGTCGGGTTCAACGTCCGGATGTCGGGCGGGGGCTCGGTGAGGTGCTTGGTGACGATGCCGATGGGCGTGTCCCCGGTGAAAGGGAGCTGCCCCGTGTTCATGTGGAAGAGGATCACGCCCATCGCGTACAAGTCGGACCGCGCGTCGAGGGTGTCCCCCCGGCCCTGCTCCGGGCTCATGTACTCAGGGGTGCCGCAGATCATCCCGGCCATGGTGGCGAAGGTCTCCGCTGCGCTGCCGTCCCGGTCCTTGATCTTGGCGATGCCGAAGTCCAGGACCGTTACAAAGTCCTTGGACTGCCGCCGGTCCTCGACAAAGACATTTTCAGGCTTCAGATCCCGGTGGATGACACCCGCTGCGTGGGCCTCGTCGAGGGCCGCGCAGATCTGATCGGCCAGGTGGATGACGCGCAGCGGCTCGATGGGGAACTCGTCTCGGATGACGTGTGAGAGGTCCCGCCCATCCAGGAAGTCCATAGCGATGTAGTGGATGTTGTCCGTCTCGGTGGTGCCGAAGTCGATGACATTGATGCAGTTGGGGTGCTTGAGGCGACTGGCGGCCCGCGCCTCCCGGTGGAAGCGCTTTGAGATGGTTGGGTCGCCCATGAGGTGTGGATGAAGGACCTTGATGCAGGCCGTACGACCGAGGTTGATCTGCTCGGCCTTGTAGATGCTACCCATTGCCCCGGAGCCGATCTCCTTCTGGATGAGGAACTTGCCGGCAAGGGTACGTCCGATCAGCCCGTTGTCGTCGCCATTGGCCTCGTCGATGATCTGTGTGCCGCAGTTCGGACAGAACCTCGTATGGTCCTCAACCTCTGTGTAGCACTTTTGGCAGACCTTCAAGTGTTGCCTTCCTGCTCAGTACACAATACAGCCTTCCTTATAAGGGCAAACCCGGATCCGTTCAAGTTTTTTCAAGGCAATCCGACCCGCGCTCAAACCCCAGCGCAGCAGCGAGGAACGCGTACAGCCGGGCGCCTGCGTTGGCCGCGTTCACAGGTTGTGCGCCCTCCGCCACCAGGGAAGTCGCAGTCACGTCGAGGCCGCATGGAGAGAGATCGCGGAACCAAGCCGGGTCTACGTCGAGATTGAGTGCGACGCCATGGAGGGTCGCACCGAGGGTCAGCCGCACACCCACTGACGCCAGCTTCCGAGGGCCGACCCAGACGCCTGGGCGGTCGTGGTCCACGACTGCGTCCTCCACTCCGAGCGCGTTCGCGGTAGCTGCCGTGGCGTCCAGGAGGCACTGGATGTACCAGTTCAGGGAGCGCCTGGGGCCGAGTTGGATGATGGGATAGGCCACGAGCTGGCCCGGACCGTGAAAGGTTATCAGCCCGCCTCGATCCGTCTCCACGACCTCCGCTCCTCGACGGCGGACCTCCTCCGGGGAGAGATGCAGATGCTCCCGGCCGCCCCGACGGCCCAGGGTGTACACCGGAGGATGCTCCAGGAGAAGAAGGGTGTGGGATCGTTGCCCCGCTATTACCTCAGCGTGAATCCTGCGTTGGATCTCCATGGCCTCCTGATACGGGACCAATCCAAGCCAGACCGCATCGAGAGTGTTACTTCCGTGCAGTGGTGAAACTCCAGGTCTTTTCATAGTCAAGGCCGCCCTTTTCGCCGCTGAGATGCACCCAGTAGGTAGTGCCGTGTTCAAGGGGCTTATGTGCATAGAGAGCGATGGTGCTGCTGCCGATACTCGGGTCGTTTGAGGAATCAGCGAAGACGTGGGGCAGGGGTATATCCTCCGCACCCTCCTTCCAGATTTCGTGCTCGTGTATTTTCGCTGAGAAGCCGCTGGACCAAGTGATCGTAATGATTGTCCCCGAGGGCCAGCCCGGACGGGGCGCTATGGGGGTGGGGGACTCCATACCGTCGAAGGACACCCGGATCCCCGTGGCCCCGGGGGGTGGCCAGATCCCCTCGATCTCGGGGCCCATGTAGGCCTTGCCGTCTACATCCACCGTGCCGAAATCCATGGTGTCACAGGAGTTCCCCCCCGTCCAGCCGGTGCCCGCGCCCGCCAGTCCGTAGCCGCAGGAGTTGTACGACGCGTCCATAAAGGGGATTCGGTGGTAGAGGGTGTCGACCCAGCCGTCCACCGCACCCTCGGGGTTGTGCATGAAGGCCATGACCTCCGCAAAGCCCATCCCCGCGTAGCCGAAGTGCATCATCCGCTGATCCAGTTCTCCCCAGCAGGGTGGACCCCAGTTGCCCTCGCTGTGGGGGCTCATGCTGCCGTACTGGTCGATGTTCTTCGCGTAGCAGTCGCAGTGGGCCTGGGCCGCGTTGTTGATCGACTGGAGCATATCCAGGGGGGGCAGGCCCGCGTACCAGCGGTAGTAGTTGGCACGCTCCAGGGCCTTCAGCGCGTCTTCGCTTGCGCCCGGCTCCACGCCTCGCTCCGGCGGGTAGGGCGGCAGGCCGTCGTCGGGGTTCTCGGCTACCCAGACGTCCGCACCATCCACGTCACGTACCGATTCGCCGCCTCCCTCACCCCCGTCACATGCGCTGGCGAGGCCGGCCGCCAACAGGATCGCACATAGAATTCCGGTGATGCGCATCAGCTGCTCCCAACCCCCGCGCCGGCACCTGCCAGCGCTCCCCGGCATCCTAGGCAACCGCGGCGGCGATTTCCACCGTTTTCGAGATATGGTACAGGGGAGAGGGAGGGAAAAATGCTCAGCATCCGATGGGTTCGGTTCCGGGCCACAAAGGACCTGCGCTGCCAGCCGATGCTCCTGGAGCCCGGCCGAGGGGACAACTGCGCGCTCGCAGAGGCCCTGGTGGGCTATCTCCAGGGCATGGCCGGACAATCCCGATCCGCAGTGGAGGAGGGCCTGGAGCCCCTGGTCAAGGGCGCTGGTCGACTCAAAGTGGCCCGTGGACTCGCTGAGGTGCTCCTTGACCGCTGCGAATTCGAACAGGCCGGCGACATGGATCCGGTGGAGGTCCGCGAGGCTGTTTTCAGCAGGTCTGCGGATCGGTTCCCCGTGGGGAGCCTCCCTGGAATGACACCGCGTGATGAAATCGTCGCGGCGGCCGCGGCCGCGCTGGGGGCCGATCCCGCTGATCTGGAGCGGGCCCTCTACGCGGATCTCAAGGGCGAACAGCGACTCACAGCGTCGCCGGACTGGTCAGCCGAGGACCTCCTCTTCCGGTACAACGCCGCGCTGGTCCAGGCGATCCTGCTGAGGGCCGAGAACCTCGTCGTAACCCTCCCGCAGCCCGAGCCGGCCCGCGTCCGCCAGTTGTTGCGCTACCTGCGCTTCTTCGAACTGCTCCACGCTGCCCGGGTGACGGAGGAGGGCATCGTGCTCACCGTGGACGGCCCTGGGAGCGTCCTCACCGGGGTCCGGCGCTACGGCCTCCAAATGGCCCGTTTTTTTCCTGCGCTGCTCCTCCAGGAGCGATTCCACGCGACAGCGACCATCAAGTGGCCCGGCAAGGGGCAGCGCCTGAGTCTGATCATAGAACCCTCGAAGCGGCTCAGGTCCTGGTACCCGGATACCGGCGCGTGGACCCCGAAGGAACTGACCGACCTCATGACCCGCCTCGCCGCTGCAGCGGGAGAGGGCTGGGAGGTCCGCCCCGCTGAGGAGGTCGAGGCCCTAGGCGGCCAGACCCTCTTCGTCCCGGACCTGGTCCTCACAGGCCCCCGGGGTCGTCGCCTCCGAATAGAGATCCTCTGGCCCCACCGCCAGCGGGATCTGGGAAGCTACCTCGACGCAATAGCGCTCCACGCGCCCGCGGATGTCCTGGTCTGCGTGGTGCGGCCCCAGAAGAAGTTCAAACGAAAGGTGATCTCCTACGAGGATTCCACTGGCGGCCGCGTGATGTTCTGCGCGCGGTCAGTGCCCGCGTCAAGGGTCGCTGCCTTGGCCGCTGGTCTCGGGACGAGGCTGCTCTGAACCTTGCCACTCCTGGTTGTGCGAGTTTAGTCAATGGCCATTGACTAAACTCAGGAGCGGGACAGCACCGGGATCTCCTCGGGCGGGATCTTGTAGTCTCTGTCCGGATCGGGGTGGATGTTGTAGCGGGCGATGCGCCAGAACGCGCTGACGCCGTCCTTCCAGGTGATCTTCTTGCCCTCCGCGTAGGGCCGGTAGTGATAGCTGATGGGGACTTCGTAGATGGAGATCCCTGGGATACGGGAGATCTTCGCGGTCATCTCGGGCTCGATGCCGAAGCGGTCGCTCTCCAGATTGAGGGCCTTGATGATCGGCGCGCGGAAGACCTTGTAGCAGGTCTCCATGTCCGTGAGGTTGAGGCCTGTCATCAGGTTGGACGCTACGGTCAGGATCCGGTTGCCCTGCGCGTGGGCGAACGCATCGACCTTGCGGGGCCGATGCATGAAGCGGGAGCCGTAGACCACGTCGGCCCGGCCATCGAGGATCGGCTGGAGCAGGGCGGCGTAGTCCGCCGGGTCGTATTCGAGGTCAGCATCCTGCACCAGGACGATGTCCCCCGTGGCCTCGTCAAAGCCACGCCTGATTGCAGCACCCTTCCCCTTGTTTCGCTGCTGGGCAAAGGCCGTCACGGAGGGATGCTTCGCTGCCAGGGACGCGCAGATCGCGTGGCTGCGGTCCTGCGACCCGTCGTTGATGAGGAGGATCTCCTTGTCCGAGGGCGCGGCAGCCAGAATCCGGTCCACGATGGCCTCAAGGGTCTGCTCTTCGTTGTACACCGGCACCACAACGCTGAGCTTCATGCGTCCCTCCCGTTGCTGCGCCCCCGACAGGATTCGAACCTGTGGCCTGCCGCTTAGGAGGCGGCTGCTCTATCCTGCTGAGCTACGGGGGCCGTCTTCGTCCGGGACCCGGATCTCGGACGAGGCACTGTCAACGCTGCGTTTCTACCGGGAAACAAGGATGTGGTCAAGCGATACGGGCGAAGGGGCTGTGATCGGCAGCGCTTGCTGGAAGGTTTTCTTTGAGTACACTATGACGTAGTGGACATTGAACTCCTCGGAGGCTCTTATGCGAGCGATGCTCCTTGTAGCTTTTGTCTCGATCCTCGCCGCTTGCGGCGCTACAGGCGAGACACCGCCAGCGGATCTTTTCCCCGGGCCCGACGATTTCCTGCAAGAGACCCGCGCTATCGACACCTTGGAGATCGCAGAGGAAACACTGGACCTTGTGGGCGAGTACGTCCCCGACCCGGGGGAGTTCCTCTACCCCTGCGACAACTCGGACGAATGCAACGGCGGCTTCTGTGTGCCTACTGCCAATGGCAGCGTATGCACCACCACCTGCATCGAAGACTGCCCGCCGGGCTGGACCTGCGTTCAGGGTCCTACGGATCCGGACGTGACCTTCATCTGCGTACCCCGCTTCGCCCATCTCTGCGATCCCTGCAATGAGAACTCGGACTGCGAGACAGAGGGCTTCGAGACCGACGCGCTGGACCTCTGCGTCCCGGGTACGGACTTGAACGGGAGCTTCTGCGCAGCCGCGTGCGGCGAGGCGGTACCCTGCCCTGCGGGCTACACCTGCGAGACCGTGGAGTTGGGGGGCACCCCCTACTGGCAATGCCTCTCCGAGGCCCAGGAATGCACCTGCTCCCAGCTCGCTATCCAGAACGCTTCGTCCACCACCTGCGAGGTGGGCAATGAGCTTGGGACCTGTACGGGGATCCGGAGTTGCGCAACCGGCGAGCTGAGCGCATGCGATGCCGGGACCCCTGCTGAAGAGATCTGTGACGACCTGGACAATGACTGCGACCAGTTCATGGACGAGGGCTGCAACGACGACGGGGACGGCTTCTGCGACTGGGAGATGCAGACCATCGGCCAGCCCGCGATCTGCGGCAGCGGCGGCGATGACTGCGATGACGACGACCCGGACACCTTCCCGGGTGCGACGGAGCTTTGTGACGGCAAGGACAACTCCTGCGACGGCCTCATCGACGAGGGCCACTGCGATGACGGCAATCCCTGCACCGATGACATCTGCAACCCCACCCTGCCCGAGGGCGACCCGGACAAGTGCTCCTACGTGGCCAACACCCTTCCCTGCGATGACGGCAGCGAGTGCACCACCGGAGATCAGTGCTTTGAGAAGTCCTGCACCGGTGCGCAGAAGGTCTGCGACGACGGCAACTCCTGCACCGACGATCTCTGTGATCCCCTCCAGCCCGGCGGCTGCTACACGGTGAACAACTCCAGCGTCTGCACCGACGACGGCAACCCCTGCACCTTTGACCTCTGCAAGAACGGCGCGTGCCAGCACGAGCCAGCGTCGGGGATCCCCTGCGACGACGAGAACCCCTGCACCGAGGGGGACGTCTGCACCAGCGGCCAATGCGTCCAGGGCGGGCCCAAGGACTGCGACGACGACGAGTTCTGCACCATTGACTCCTGCGATCCGACCCAGGGCTGCATACACACCACAGACAACGGCGCGCCTTGCAAGTACGAGGTGATCCCCTACGTCTGCGAGGTGAACGGGTACTGCGGCACCAACGGCTGCATCCCGGATCCCAACTGCGAGTGCGCGGGCTGCACCTTCTGCGTCTGCTGCGGCATCATCGAGATCTGCCTGGACGATCTTTTTGGTCCCTGACCCCTCAATTTCGTAGCCTACACCAGCGTTCGTAGAGGAAGAGGCCGGCGAAGACCGACGCGTTGAGGCTTCCCACGCCCCCTGCGGGGGGGAGGGTGAGGAGTTGATCGCAGCGTGCGCGGATGCTCTCCCGCATTCCCTTCGCCTCGCCACCGATTATCAGGGCCGCGGGGCCGGGGAGGGCAGCGCCGGGGAGGGGATCCCCGCCGTCGATCACGGATCCGTAGAGGAAGTAGCCGGCCGAACTGAGATCGTCCAGTGCCCGGCCGAGATTCTTGACCCGAAAGATGCGCGCGTGAGCCAGCGCGCCAGCGGAGCGCGCTGCGACGGTGCCCGTAATCGGCGCTGCGCGACGTTGGGGCAAGACGATATCACTGACCCCGAACCACACTGCGGAGCGGATCATCGCACCCAGGTTGCCGGGGTCCTCCACCTGGTCCAGGACCAGGACCGTGTCCCGTGGCTCGGGGTGCGTGGCCAGGAGCGCGCCGAGGCCATGGAACTCCTCGGTGCGAAAGCGGGCGAAAACCTTGCGGGCCTTCTGCGGTCGGTCGGGGTGTCTCTCAAAGATAGCGTAGGGCAGGACGGTGAGCCGGACGCCGCGGGCCTCGCAGAGGTTCTCCAGGGGCGTGCGCCACCCGCCCTTTGCCGAACGAGGCAGGAGGACCTCCTCGACTCGCTCCGGCAAGACCTCCAACAACTCGATGACCCGGGCCGGGCCATCGATCGGGAGGATCGACCGCTCGGGGCCGTCGCTCATCCGTGCAGTGCGGCCATGGCCGCGTCGTAGCGGGACTTCATCTCCTGGACGAGGTCCTTGATGGGCAGATGCTCAGTCTCGCCCGTGGCTCGGGTTACCACCTCCGCTGTGCCCTGGTCCAGGCCCCGCCGTGCGATTACCACGCGCAAGGGGATACCCACGAGATCAGCGTCTTTGAATTTGACCCCCGGCCGCTCCTTGCGGTCATCGAAGAGGACCTCAAGGCCCTCGGCCTCCAGGTCCTCTGTTATCTTCGCGGACAGGGCCATGACCTCCTCGTCCTTGGCCTGGAGGCCGATGACCTCCACGTGGAAGGGCGCTATGGATACAGGCCAGGCGATGCCCTTGTCGTCGTGGTGCTGCTCGATCGCTGCAGCGATGATTCGGGTCACGCCGATGCCGTAGCAGCCCATCTCCGCGGGCTTCGGCTTGCCGCCTTCGTCCAGGAACGTGCAGTTCATGGCCTCGGAGTACTTGGTGCCCAGATAGAAGACGTGGCCAACCTCGATGCCGCGGAAGAGCTTGTACGCACCTTTGGCGCAGCGGCCGCAGGGGTCTCCCTCCTGCGCTTCCCGTAGATCGCCAAATTCCTTAATGGTGAAATCCCGGCCGAGGATAGCGTTTCGGTAGTGATGCTCTGCCTCATTGGCCCCCACCACGAGGGGGCCGGCCTCGGCGATGGCCCAGTCGGCCAGGACGGGTATGCCTGA
>CAYOTU010000115.1:0-9904 GCA_964406905.1 uncultured Myxococcales bacterium
CTGCTCTCCGCCCTTAAACCGTTGGTTTCATTTGCTTTCTCTGACGGCTCCCCCAAAACGGGGGGGAACCCTGATGTCCGCCGGATCGTAGATTCATACTCCTCTCAGTACCACATTTCTGGCCTTCACGGTTCGCTCCACATACAGGCTGATTTTCCCACATTACTTTTCGAGGCCTGGTGCGGATCAGGCGAATCCCCTTGATAGAACAGGTCAAACCAATTTTGGACCTGATTTGTCCTATATACCAACAGCGATCCCGATCGATCCACTTTCTTTTTTTGAGCCATCTTCGTTGATTTTATTCAGTTTTTTTCGTTGAGTTGTGCCATCCCCCTCAGAGGACCGCTACATATTGTAGGATAGCTGAATTGTCGGCTAAGCCGCTGCTTTTTTTCCTAAATTATTCCCCAAAAGTTTCATTGACAGCCGTCGGAGTTGCTTCAATGATGGAATCACCGGGATCAGAAGGGATCAGTCGTCGGGGCTACCAAATCCTTCTACTGGCCCGGGGGGGCAGAGATGTTTTCAGGGCGCTATAACGCGAAGATCGACGGCAAGAGTCGCTTCATGCTTCCGTCCAAGCTCCGGAGCCAGATCATCCGGACCTGGGGGCATGAACGCCCGCACCTTGTGCTGGCCCTCTCGTTCTTCAAGCCATGCCTTCTCCTCATGTCTGAGGAGCAGTGGGAGTCCATCGGTGACGTATCGTCGGTTGACCTCCTCAGCCCAGCGGTCATGGACAGCTTCCGGCTCATGTCCATGGTGAACTACACCAGCATCGATGAAGTCGGTCGGCTGGTGCTTCCGGATTACCTCAAAGAAATGGTCGGGCTGGAGGGACAGGTGACCCTGCTCGGATGTCGAGCATATATCGAACTATGGGCACCTGAGAAGGCGACCGAGAACCTACGCCAACTCCAGGCCAACGCTTCTGATGTGATGAACCGGCTCCGCGAAGAACTGTCGCGAGACCGGGGTCCGGACTCACAGGGAGACGGGGGAGAGTGACCGCAGATGGACGCTATCACCGACCAGTCCTCCTGGGGAGGATCATTGACTACTTCGGCTCCCTCGGGGGGGTGGTGGTCGACGCGACGGTCGGCGGAGCCGGTCACGCCGCCGCGCTGCTGGAGGCATCCCAAGACATGTTCCTGGTTGGAATCGACCAGGACCCGGATGCCCTGGCCGAGGCCGATGCACGACTGAGACGTTACGAGGGGCGATACAGGCTGATAAGAAGCAATTTTTCCGAGATCCCGCGAATAATCAGGGAGATCGGGCAGGGAGAGGTGCGCGGGGTGTACGCGGATCTGGGAGTATCGAGTTACCAATTGGACACCGGCAAACGCGGGTTCAGTATTCGCCACGACGGACCATTGGACATGCGCATGGACCCCCAGGCGACGGACGTAATAGCGACGACGATCATCGACCGCTCCAGCGTCGGCCAGTTGGCCGACATCCTCTATCAGTACGGCGAGATACGGACCTCCATACGCATGGCCAAGGCCATGAAGACGGCCCGACGCCGAGGCGCTCTCACCCGCACCGGGGAGCTGGCCGAACTCTGCAAGGCTACCCTGCCCCGCAAAGGGAAGATCCACCCGGCGACTTTGGTCTTTCAGGCTCTGCGCATTGCGGTCAACGACGAGCTGGGAGCCCTTGAGCGGCTCCTGGCCTTTGCTCCGAAAATTCTGGCCCCTGGCGGCCTCCTGGGCGTGATCTCCTTCCACAGCCTTGAGGATCGCCGGGTAAAAAACGCGTTCCGCGACGGCAGGCGGGACGGGACCTGGGATGTCCTCACCCCCCGTCCCCTGATCCCAGACGCGCAGGAGGAGCAGGATAACCCCCGCAGCCGGTCAGCGAAGCTGCGCGTCGCTCGGAGGAACTCCTGATGCGTACCCAAGCCACTCGCCTGTTGGTGATCGCCATCGTAGTAGTCCTTATCCTGACCGGGTTAGGCCTCTTCTACGTCTGGCGGCACCACCAAGTCGTCTCCAAGGGTGCAAAACTGGGTACAATCACCGAGACCTATCGAGATCTTTGCCGAGAGCGGGACCTCCTCAACGCGGAGTACGAGACCCTGCGGCGCAGCCCCGACAACCTGGACAGGGCCAAGCGGGAACTGGACATGAGGTCCCCCACCCCCGAGCAGATAATCACTGTTCCCGCAGGCGCAGGTGCCACGGCAAAAGGCCACGAGGAGAAGACCAGATGAAACAAGCGGGCATCCTCTTGTTGACGCTCCTCGTTCTGGCGTGCTCCTCGAGCAAGGGCGATGCGCCCGCTGAGAAGAAGTCTGAGTACCACTACAAGCTCGGCACCAACTGCTACCTCGAGCAAAAAATCACCTGCGCGCTCACCGAGCTGTACAGGAGCATCGATCTCAACCCGAAAAACGCCAAGGCCCATCACATGCTGGGCTTCATCTATATGGGGCGCCGCCAGTACACCGAGGCCCTCAAACACATGAGCCTCGCGATGGAGTTGGATCCGAAATACCTTGAGGCCAGGGCAAACTACGGAGCGCTGCTCCTCGCCATGGAAGACTGGAAAGGTGCCATCGAGTTGCTGATGCCCCTCACCCGCGAGCCCCTCTACCCGACCCCGTACCTGGTGAACAACAACATCGGCTGGGCCTACTTCAAACTGAAAAAGCTTCCACTGGCAGAGAAGTACATAAAGATGGCGATTTTCCTTAACCCAAAAATGTGCCTCGCCTACAACAACATCGCCATGGTCCACGAAGCCTGCCGCCGGACAGAGGATGCCATTGATGCCTACGGCGCAGCGCTGAAGTACTGCCCGGACTACCAGGAGCCCATGTTCCGACTGGGGGTCCTCTACCAGAAGCTGACCCGACACGACGAGGCCCGTAAGGTCCTCGAGAAATGCATGAAGCTAGCCCCGGACGCGCAGTACGGCCGCCGTTGCAAACAGAGGCTCCAGTGAGCACAATAACCCGCCGCACCTCCTCCCGTACCAGGGAAGAGCAGAGCCTGGGCCTAGGCGCGTCTCGCGGCCGCATGGTGGTCCTCTCGCTCCTGGTGGCTGCGCTCCTGCTGGCGAGCGTCTTTCGCGTCTTCTACCTCCAGACCCAGAAGCAGGGGTTCTTCGCAGCGCGTGCAGCCCAAAGCCAGGTCAAGAAGCGTAGGATCTACCAGAAACGAGGCCCTGTCGTGGACCGCTCAGGGAACGTCCTGGCTCAAACCATCGAGTCCTGCGGACTGGCGATCCGCAAAAACGAGATCCAGGACCTCGACACTGTAGTCCGCTACGTCGCGGGCCTCACCGGCGTCCACAGCGACACCCTGTATCGCAAAGCTGACTGCCTTCGGAACTACTGCTATCTGGTCCGGAACGTGAGCCCTGCCATCGGCGACGCGATCCTTGAAGTAACTGGCTACACCCCCGAAAATCCCGACGCACCGGATTCCGACCGCCTGGCCCGCAAGATGGCCCTCTCCGGCCTCCTGGTCGAACCCGAAGCCACCCGCTTCTACGTGGGCAAGGAGCTCGCCGGACAGATCCTGGGCTTCGCCAGCTTCCCGGACCCCGAGTACCTCCAGGAACGTGGTCGTAATAGCGCGATTCCCTTCGAACTCCAAGGACGCCTCGGCATCGAGCTGTCCTACGACGAGCAGCTAAAGGGCTACCCCCTGACGGCCAGCGGGCTCAGGATCCGTGGCGGCGGTACCTCCTACGTCCTGGACTTCCCGGACCTGCGTCCTACGGGCAACACCGTTATGCTCACCATCGACTCAAAGATCCAGGCGATCCTTGAGGAAGAGCTGACCGAAGCGGTCCGGCGCTACCAGGCCCGCTGGGGCCTGATCATCGTCGAAGAGGTCCGCACAGGCGAAATCCTGGGCATGGCCCAGGCCCCGCTCTTCAACCCCAACGCCACTTCCACCTACGTCGGTGACGAGACCTCATATCGCCGCAACCGGGCCCTGGTTGAACGCTTTGAGCCAGGCTCAATAATCAAGCCTTTCATCATCGCCGCGGCCATGGAAGAGGGCGAATTCGATCCCGACAAGATCTACGATCTCGAAGACGGCAAGTGGGAACTCCATGACGTCACGATCAGGGACGCGCACCCCATGGCGCAATGCGAGGGGCGCTACCTCCTCAAGTATTCCTCCAACATCGGTCTGGGCAAGATCGGCGTCGAGCAGTTGGGCAAGCACCGTGTGATTCGCTACCTTCGTGACTTCGGCTTCGGCCAGCGTCTCGGCGTGGATCCGCGGCTGGAGGCCGGCGGCAGAATCCGCTCCGCTGCCAAGACCCACGACGTGGATCTGGCCAACATCTGCTTCGGTCAGGGAATGTCCGTGACTCCTATACAGGTGGTCAACGCGTTCGCGGCCCTCGGGAACGGGGGACGCGTCAAGCGCCCGATCCTGGTGAAACAGATCATCTCCTCCGACGGCCGGATCCTGCTCAGCAACGAGCCCAAGACGATTCGTCAGGCTGTCTCTCCGAAAGCGGCCCGTGCGGTGGTTGATGCGCTCGTCCATGTGACCGACGAGCACGGCACCGCGCCCCTCGCTGCGGTCCCCTCCTACACCGTGGCAGGCAAGACCGGCACAGCGGATCAGCCCATCCCGATCAACCACCCCACAGAGACCCGTGTGGTCACCCGCGCAGGGAAAAAGGTGGAGATCCCCGTGGTTCTGGGCTGGGAGTACAGCGAGAAGGTCTGGCGCTCCTCATTCGTGGGCCTGGTACCTGCGGCAAACCCCGAGGTCGCGATACTCGTGCTGCTGGCCGATGCGCAGTTCAACCACTCCGGCGGTGGGACCGCCGCCCCGGTCTTCGCGAAGATCACCCCCAAGATCATGCGCCACCTGGGCGTCGCTCCAGAGGAGAGTCCGCTTCACGAGGTCATGGCGGAGCCCGCTGTCCCCGCGGGGAGAGCGGCCGCGCCCCGCACACCGGCCTACGGCGGTGGCGAAGTCCCGACTATCGTCGAGGGGCAGACCCTGGTCCCCGACTTCTCGGATTTGACAGTATCCCGGGCCATAACAATCGCAGGGGAGCGGCGAGTCGAGTTGAAGGCCATCGGTGCGGGCCGCGCAGTCTTTCAACGTCCGGCACCGGACACCATGGTGCGGGACAACGCTGCCGTGGTGGTCACCTTCCGCCTGGGAGGCCGCAAGGCCGCGGAGGGACAGCCGTGAGCACGATCCGCGACCTCCTTGAAGGTGTCGAGATCATTGAATCCTCAGTGGATCTCGATGCGCTGGTGAATTGGGTCCGGCATGACTCCCGGGGGGTGAAGCCAGGCGACGCGTACGTGGCCGTGCCCGGCGCCAAGGTCCATGGCGACGCGTTCCTCGCCGAGGCCCATGGACGTGGCGCCGCGCTCATGGTCGGCACCAACCGGGAGGCCCTCCTCCCTTACCCCGCCTGGGTGCTGGTGCCCGACGCGCGACGGGCCTTGGCGATTTTTTCCCACAACGCTTGGGGCCAGCCCACGAACGCGGTAATCCTGGTGGGCATCACCGGGACCAACGGAAAAACCAGCACCACCTGGATTCTCGAGGCCATGGCCCGCGCGGCCGGCTTGAACCCCGGGGTCATCGGCACGGTAAACTACCGCTACGCAGGCCGCACCGAGCCCGCGCCCCACACCACCCCGGAGGCCCCTGTTCTCCAGGGGATCCTGCGCACCATGGTGGACGCTGGCTGCGACGTAATCCTCATGGAGGTGTCAAGCCATGCGCTCGCCATGCACCGGGTCCTGGGCTGCCAGTGGACCCTGGCCGCGGCCACCAATCTGAGCCCGGAGCATCTGGACTTCCACGAGAACATGGAAGAGTACGGGGAGATCAAGGCCCGCCTCTTCGTCGAGTTGCTTCCCGCCAGCAACCTGGCCCAGGCCGCTGTGCTGAACCTGGACGACCCCTGGGCGACCTCCCTGGTTGACCGGATTCCCCTGGAGACCCTCACGGTCTCAACCCTTGATCGAGATGCATCCGTGCGTGTCCGCGAGGCCACGGTGTCCGCTGATGGAATCAACGCCCGGCTGGAGACCCCGGCCGGACCCTTGCATCTGCGCTCAGCGCTTGGGGGACGGCACAACCTCGCTAACATCGCCCTGGCAGCAGGTATCGCCTGCGCATTGGACTGGCCCCCCGACTCCATCGAAGCCGGTGTCCGGGCCTGCTCCCGTATCCCCGGACGCATGGACCCCGTCCCCAACGACCACGGTCTCCACGTCTGGGTGGACTACGCGCATACGCCGGACGCATTGGATAACGCTGTACGGACAGCGCGGGCCATGACCGAGGGCACCCTGTGGGTGATTTTCGGGGCCGGCGGTGACCGGGACCGGGCCAAGCGCCCCCTCATGGGGACAGCGGTGGCCGCGGCCGCGGATCGCCCCGTGATCACCTCAGACAACCCCCGCACCGAGGACCCCGCAGTGATCATGGGCGAGATCCTTGCCGGAATCCCCGAGGACAAAAGGGACCGCGTGGTCCTGGAGGAAGATCGGGCCAAGGCAATCCGCCTGGCCGTGGCCGCTGCAAGCCCCGGCGACGGGATCCTGGTGGCCGGCAAGGGACACGAGACCTATGTCGAGGTCCACGGTGTCCGCAGTCATTTCGACGACCACGAGGTCGCTGCTGCCGCGCTGGCAGCCCTCGGAGGGATGGCCCATGGCGCGTGAGTTGACACTACGAGAGGTGGCCCTGATCACTGGCGGCCGAGTCGTCGGAGACCCCGAGACCCGGATCACCGAAGTGATCACCGACAGCCGCGCTGGACGCTTCGGCGCGCTCTTCATCGGGCTGAACGGCCAGCGCTTCGAAGGCGCTAAGTTCGCGGCCGGCGCTATCGCCGCGGGCTGTGCAGCGGTCCTCGTGGAGAGGGCCGTGGGCCTCGGCAACGCGCCCCATGTTCTCGTTTCCTCCGCACTGCGAGCGTTCGGGGACCTCGCTGCCGCGCACCGGCGGTCCTTCGACCTCCCCGTGGTCGGCATCACCGGCTCCGCAGGCAAGACCGGAACCCGTGAGATGTGCCGGGCGGTCCTGGAGACCCTGGGCCCCGTCCTCACCAACCACTCCAACCACAACAACCTCGTGGGGGTGCCTCAGACCATCGAGCGCCTCGACGACACCCACCGTACGGCGGTCGTAGAAATGGGTACCAACCAGCCCGGCGAGATCGGGCGTCTCACGGAGATCACCGCCCCACGTATCGGGGTCGTCACTTTGGTAGCCGCTGCCCACACCGAGGGCCTCGGGGATCTTGACGGGGTAATGCGGGAGAAGGGAGCGCTCCTCCGGGGCCTCCCTCAGGATGGTGCGGCGGTGGTTCCTTCCTATGATCAGCGGGTCCTCGCCGAGGCAGCGGCCGCGCCTGCCCGGGTGGTACGCTTTGGCTACGAAGCGGCGGACGATCTTCAACTCAGCGATGAGACCGGCGGGCTGAAGCCCTCGGCCACGGTTCGCTGGCGGGACGGCGCCAATGACCGCCTGACCTTGAAGGTCCCCGGGCGTCACCAGCTCCGCAACGCCGCCGCGGCCATCGCAGTGGGTTGTCTCCTGGGCGTGCCCCTTGAAGAAGGATGCCGCCGCCTGGCTCACCTACCCGGCCTACCCGGCCGAACCCGCGTCACCATGCGGGGGGGGCTGAGAGTTATCGACGACACTTATAACGCGAACCCTGCCTCCGCAGCGGAGGCCCTCCGGCTCCTGGCCGAAGTCGGCGGTGGCCGCCGCTTTGCGGCCCTGGGCGTCATGGCCGAACTGGGCACGGCCCACGAGGCCGAGCACCGTGCCCTCGGACGGCTTGCCGCGATGGCCCTCGACGGACTGGTCGTCCTCGGACCCGACGCGGCACCTATTGCGGAAGGCGCGCTCGAAGGCGGCATGGCCCCCGAACGGGTCCACTGCGTGAAGGATCACGCGGCCGCGGCTGCCTGGCTGAAACAGGCCGCAACAGGGGGCGACACCATCCTCCTCAAGGGCTCTCGTGTCGCACACATGGAGACGATCCTCGACCACCTGACCGGGACGCGGGAGTAGGCAATGTTCTACGTCTTCTTCGAACAGCTCAAGGACATCTTCGGGCCGTTCAACGTCCTGCGCTATGTCAGCTTCCGGGTGGTAGCATCCGCCACCACGGCCCTCGTGATAACCTGGCTCCTCTACCCCTGGCTCATCAAGCGCCTTCAGCGAAAGCAAATCGGCGAGGTCATCCGAGAGGACGGGCCCCAGTCCCACCTCTCCAAGGCAGGGACCCCTACCATGGGCGGTACCCTCATGGTGATGTCGATTCTGTCCTCTGTCCTGCTCTGGGGGGATCTGACCAACATCTACGTCCTCCTCACCATGGGCCTGACCCTGGCCTTTGCCGCTATCGGTTTCGTGGACGACAGCATGAAGCTCACGCGCCGAAAGGGACTCCGGGCCCGGACGAAGTTGTGCCTCCAACTCGCTGTGACCCTGGTCACCTTCGGGGTCTTCTTCTACTGGGGCACGAACAGCTTCGACATGCGCATCTACTTCCCCTTCCTCCGCGCTGACCGCTACTACATGGAAATTTCCTGGTGGGCCTACACCATCTTCGCAACAATCGTGGTGGTCGGGTTCTCCAACTCCTTGAACCTCACCGATGGTCTCGACGGTCTGGCGATCGGTCCCACGATAATCGCCGCTGGGACTTTCCTGGTACTCGCCTATATCTCCGGCGCGGTGATCAACAAGATGCCCCTCTCAGACTACCTGCTGGTGCCCAAGGTCCCCGAAGCCTACGAACTGGCCGTGGTCCTCTCGAGCCTCATCGGCGCGGGGCTCGGATTCCTCTGGTACAATTCCTACCCCGCGCAGGTCTTCATGGGCGATGTCGGCTCCCTGGCCCTCGGCGGCACCCTCGGCGCTGTCGCTGTCTTCACCAAGAACGAGTTCCTCAGCGTAATCATCGGAGGCATCTTCGTGCTCGAAGCCATGTCGGTGATCATGCAGACCACGAGCTACAAGCTTACGGGCAAGCGGGTCTTCCGTATGGCCCCGATCCACCATCACTTCGAATTGAAGGGCATCCCCGAGACAAAGCTCGTGGTGCGGTTCTGGATCGTGAGCATCCTCCTGGCCCTGGTGGCCCTGGCATCCCTGAAGGTGCGGTGAGGTGGCTATGAGTATGATACACGAACACAATACCAGCACCCACACCCTCGCACTCGACGACGATCACTTCGAGCACGGGCTCTTCGTAATCACGGCCCTGCTCATCGGCATCGGCGTGGTGATGGTGTACAGCGCAACGGTGCACAACCGCCTGACCCTCACCGGAGACACCAGCTACCTTCTCAGCCACCTCTGGCACGCTGGGCTGGCCCTCGTCGTCCTCCTGGGCGGAATCTTCCTGCCGCTGGCCTGGGTGCGGCGTTTCGCAGCGCCCGCGCTCATCATCGGGGCGATGTTGATGCTTGCGGTCCTCCTGTGGGGCCACACGGTCAACAGGTCCACCCGTTGGATCGATATTGGAATTCGGTTTCAGCCAGGGGAGTTCGCCAAGCTTTTTTTCCTCATCTGGCTCGCACACTCCCTCGCGAAGAAGGGTGAGAAGATCAAGAGCTTGTCCCTGGGGTTCCTGCCGTACATCTTCGTCGCTGCGATGTTCGTTCTGCTGTACATGCTCCAGCCCGACTTCGGATCGAGCATCTTCCTGGCCATGATGATGCTCTCCCTCCTGGTAATAGCGGGCGCTAAGTGGCAGTACGTGGCCAGCTTTATTCTTGTGTCAGCACCCATCGGCGTGGGCCTCGTGGTGACCAGCGAGGCCAAGATGAACAGGATCCGGGCCTTCATGGACCCGATCCGCTACGAAAAGACCTGGGGCTACCAGCTCACGCAGTCTCTCACGGGCTTCGCGTCCAATGGCTTTTTCG
>CAYOTU010000116.1:0-9887 GCA_964406905.1 uncultured Myxococcales bacterium
GGGTTGGGCCTTTTCGTTAACCCTGACATAATGTGCGGACGGTCGTACTGACCTCAGACTTCAACCTGGCTGTTGGTCGGTAGATACTGCAACCTGTCGCCCATGACGCGCTTCAGCACCCGGTATGCCTTTGCCCCCGTACAATGCCCCGTGTATACCTTCTCAATGGAGTACTTCAGCATCTCCTCTCCAAGTGCCTCCACCTCTCTTCTGCTTCCGGCCATCGTATTCAGAATCGGCAAGCCGATCAGATGAAAACCTCCGAATACGGCCTTGAACGGCAGGCCCTCAAATTGCCTGGCGACCGCGTCGACCATGTTCAAGATACCCCTGTGTGAACAAGCCGTGAAGACGACCAACCCGTCTTTTTCCCGCACTACCATGACCAGTTCATGCCCAAAGCTGTCCAAGCGATAGCCGTCCCCTTCCTTGACGTACAGATGCCGGTTTCCCCTGGGCAAGGGATATGAACTCTTGATGTCGGTGAGGATGAAAACATCCGGCGAAACCTCGGCAAACCCGCGGACGAATTCGAATCGATTCCCCCACTTCGAAAACAAATTCGGGTTCAGCCCGATGTACCTGTCGATAAGGCCGAATGCCCTGAAATAGCAGCCCCCGGATTCCTTCTGTCCAATATGGACCTTCGCTTTTCGATTCATCTCCAGGAAAGCGGGCAGACCTCCTCCATGATCAAAGTGATGATGTGAGACAACCGCCATGTCCACCGCCCCGATATCGATGCCCAACCTCTCTGCGTTGTACGCAAAGGCGTCGGTTGCTCCGGCATCAAACAGGATCTGCTTGCCATTCCTTTGAATATGAAGGGACAACCCATGTTCTGCCTTCAGATCTTTTCGGTCCTCCGAAGTAGTATTTTCAACCAACACCGTCACCTTCATGACTCACCTCATACGGGCATCCAAGCCAACCCTGAACACATCAACCCGAACCACTCAATAAGCAGTTTTTTCTGAGACAGGCCCTGCCTCCTCAGAGCTTTCACCCTTTCGCTGTGCAAAACGTAGCGGCCCTCTCTTTGGCACGCTTCAGTTCATCGGATGCGAGGTGGCACTTCTTGTACTTCTTGCCACTGCCGCACCAGCAGGGGTCATTTCGGCCCAGCTTGGGCTTGGGCTGTCGGCTCTCCTTGCTGAACCATCTCTTCCAGTCGGACATGAGCACCTCGCCTGCTTCTTTCCTCTACCAACCACATCGTTGTCTGTGTAGCAAAACTAAGACCTTTTGTAAACACTGGGATGTGTGCGGGGCAGCCCCTGACGAACCTGACCTCACCAGGGTGCGGGGGGCCGCTAAGGGTCGGCGATGGCATTCCGGATCCGCTTAGCCTGCTTGTCCCCGTTGTCGTTCAGGTGCTGCCAGTTCTCCTCGCACTTTCCCTTCGGGGGGTCAATCTTCTTCTTATCCATGTGCCGGAGGACGATGACCAGTCCACCCTCATGAAAACGCCTGATGAACTCGCACGCGAGCTTTTTATTCTCGGCGATGCTTCTGTCGTCGGGACACGTCGACGGATGCGCAGGCTTGGCCAACCGGACCGGGACCGGGACCGGTCCACAGGTCAGTCCGATGGTAACCATCAGGAAACAGAGAACAAACAGCCGCGCTGATACACTTCTCATAGGTCTTCCTCTCCATCCCCCGGACACCAAGCGTATCAGGAGTCCCTTCCAGAATGGATCGAAAACCACGGCCACGAGCCGGACGTCGCAGAGACGCTCGAATAGTACAAGGAAGCGCTCATCGTTCTTTGGCACCTGGACCTGGAACCAGCGCGACCCATTCTGGAAAAGTGCTGGCCCAACAACCCAAGGGGCGGATGCCCCCGTGTTCATGCGCCCAGACGGATCCGTCCCGAACGCGTTTCACAAGATACGGATCCCTGTTGACCAGGCCTATGGCCCCCGCCGGGAAGAGATGGTGCTCACCGCGCCGCTGAGCGAGGTCCCGCCCGACCTGAACCCTGAGGTGGGCCAGCAGCTCCAGCTCCAGCATCCCAGCGGAGAGGACGTGACGGTCGTGGTCACCGAGATCACCGACGAGTCCATCACCCTGGACGGGAACCATCCCCTCGCCGGCCAGGCCCTCTCCTTTGAGCTGGAGCTGGTCGAGATCCTGTAGACCCAGCGAACTTCTATCAGTCAACCTCGGCCTCAACGAGCTGAAGCTCATGGGATTGAAGGAGGACGAGGACGTGCCGGTGCTGTTGACCCGGGACGACGTTGATGCTTCGGCGGTCGCGTTGGTGCATCCTGCCAAATAGTTGACTCTGTCAAGCTCGCGTCTGCCCTGATGCGAAACTGGAAGTTCAAGAACCCCCGTCCTTCGGGACAAATGCGGTCCACACTGGCGAGTCCAGGGGCGCCGAGCACACCGTCCTCTCCAACGCTGAAGGGAGTCAGTCCTCCAGGGCCTTTCCGCGCTCGGCCTCATAGCCCTGGATAGTGAACAGGATCGCCCGGTCGAAGAAAAGGACGACGCCGTTGTTGAGGTCCATGGCCGCGTAGAGGTCCATGGCTGAGTCGAGGAGCCCCTCAAAGAGGATCTTCAGCCAGAGATGCCGACGTGTCAGGGTCAGGGCCTGCACCACCTCGGGGAGGCGGAAGCCCTCCCGAAACCGCTCAGCCCCGAGGACCGTGTAATAAGCCTGAATATTCTGCTTGGTGGTCTTCTGGGAGATCCACCGACCGAGCTGGCTGTACACTCGGAAGGCACGGTCGTAGAGCTGGGCCTCGTCGTAGATCCGGTAGGTGGGCATCTCCTCCCGCGCCCGGACGTCCTTGAGCCACGCCTTGGTCAGGCTGTCCGCGTTCCGCTCGATCAGATCCACAAACCGCTTCGATGGGATCATGAAGCACCTCCCTCTGCTGCTGTCGAACTTATCCTTCGGTACTATTACATCCCAAGCGGCCGCCGGGTTCAAGGGATTTGACCGCGTGCTCTCGATCCCAGGCGGCAATCAAAGGAGATCCCCGATCCTACGGTGAGGCTGCCGGAGGCGTCGATGGCAGGTCTAACCCCACACGTTTTTCATGCCGGGCGATGGCCGAAGCGGGCCAGCATACGGGAATCAGTTCAACATGCTGGTTGCCGGAGTCAGCGTGACATCCCGACTCGTAAAACCAATTTTCGACTTGCTCTCCACCGAGGCCTTACCGCTCAGCCCGGTCTTGTCGCCCCAACTCGCTTGGTACTTAGCGCCGAAGGAAATGAACTGGTCTGCAATGTTCGCGGCCGCACCGCCGACCCCCGGGATGAACTTGAGGAAGTTGGTGCCCAGCGTCATGGTCACTTTGGAGGAGTCGCCGCGGGGGGACGGTGCGCCATTGCTCTGATAGCTGAATTCGACCGGGCCCGAGCCGAGGGTGAACGTATGGCCGTCCACACCTGCGACTCGCTTGTAGCCGCCCTTGATGATTCCCAGGTCGACGCCTACCTTTAAGTTACCGTTTATCGAGAACTTGAATTCCACGACAAAGAGGTTGAAGCCGTACTCCTTGACCTTTGGGGGAGGTTCCGGCTTCGGCTTCTTTGGGGGCTTCTCGATGGGCGGCAGGGTGGTCCCGCAGTTCTTGAGCTTCTGGACCTGCGTCTTCAGGTCGTACCACTTCGCGGCAATGCCGGGGATATCCTCGCCCCAGGCATCTTCGGAGTCCTCCATGAACTCCTGTGGCCAGAAGGAGTACGCCGCCTCCACCGGGAACTTGAACGGGCTCCCCTGGTACTGCCGATTGACGGCCTGGATATCAGGAGCCCAGGCCTGCGTATAGGCTTGGAGGCGCGGGTACCACGCGTTCTCGTAATCCCGCCAAGCTGCGATGGCTCGATCGAGCCAGGCGCAGACCGCGTCGGCCCGGGCCATAAGGGCGTTGGCGCTGCACCGGCACGTGTAGACGTTGCGGTTGTGCTGGGTTCGATTGACCTCCTCGGGACTTGCAGCGTCGGCACAGCTCGGGTGGATGATGCCTGCGCCGAAGGGGCACCCCTTGGCCACTTCCGGGGCATCGCCGATGCAGGCAGAGTAGTCGGATTCAATATCCTTGATGCGTTCGCTGTACCAGGATGCGGGGCCGGGCACCACCGGGGTTCCTCCGAAGATACTCCGCTTGGCATTGGTACGGGCGGTGAACCACTTCTTGTTGGCCGCGAATTCCCGGAGTACGTGACGCTTGCCGAGCCTGAAGAAGGCCTCACCGAAGTCTCCGCCGTGGGGCATCTTCTCCTTGCCCTTCCCGGCCCGCATGGCTGCCAGTCGACTGGTGATATGGGCATTGGTCGGGGCCAACCGGACTGCGTTCTCCTGCAAGGCCAGGGCTTCGTCGGTCCGGCCCAGGGCAGCGTAGCTGAAGGCCAGGTTATTGTAGGTATCCGGGTGGCTCTCATCGATGGACCGGGCGTAGGTGAGAATATCGCTTGCAGTCTCCAGTTCGCCCCGGATGTTGAGGTGGAAGCCGAGGTTGGTGTAGTGCTCCACCTCCTGCTTCAGTTTCACGGCCTGGAGCAAGCTCCAAAACGCCGCATCGAGGAACTGTTCGCCCTTGGCCCCACCCTCGTTGAAACCCGCGTCGGTCAACATCACTGCGGTCAGCGCGTAGTACCAGTCTCTCCGGGTGGGGCGGGTCTCCAACTCAAGGCCGTCGGGCGTCTCCTTCTCCTCGTAGACCAGCGGCGGCATTCCAGGCTCAGACTCAAGTGGGTATTCCTCAGCTCCGGCCGCAATCTTGTCCCGCGCCTCCTGGGGCAGCCGACTGGCCAGCTTGCTTTCCCACTCGGCCAGAATCTGCTCGACACGGGGCGACTCTACGGTATCGAGAAACAACAGGCCACCGTCCGCCAACTCGGGAATGGTCGAGGATTCGGATCCGCTCGGCACGGTACCCGACTCGACCTCTGCCAGCGGCTCGGCTCCGGGAGCATTCTCTTCGAACCGGATTTCCTGCCGCCAGAGCCGCTGTTGCGCTATGGCCTGCTCGATGTGGATCTCGTACTGCGCGGCAACATGACAGAGCATGGTTGCTTCGGACATGAGGTTGGTTCCGCACCGGGCCTGCGAATACGCCATTGCACCGCTCATCATGGTGGTCCAGCAGGCAACATCTTTGGCGCACACGACAAGGGCCTCCTGGTAGGATTGCAGCCAGGAGGCCGGGAGTACTGTCCGCTCGTGCATACGGCTTGTGGTATCAGGGTCTTCTTCCTGAGCTTCCTCCTGCATCTCCTCCATGACCCGGCGGGCGCAATCCTGATCCGTACCGCAGGCCTGGATGCGCTGCATCATGTCGCCGCCCATGCCGCCAAAGCCACCAAAACCACCGGTACCGTCCTCCCCGCCCATGCAGGCCTGGTTGTACTCGGCCATAACCCCGTTGATGCAGTTGAAGTCAAGTCCGCACGCTGCGATCCGCTCTTCAAGGGCCTCGGGTGTGCAGTCGACCTCATGGCCAGCAGCAGGCAACGTCTGGCCCAACAAAAGGGCCAGCGCAAGAAGAGAAAGTGCATACGCCTTCCATCGCTGAACGTCCATCCTACCTCCCTGTCATAAAACCTGCGGATGATATCGAATGACGGTATTCAGTTCCCCCACATGTGTCAAACGTGGTCAGGGAAAAGCGGGGCCTTCGTCCGGGAACTCGCCTGTCTTCGACCACTCGTCGACCAGCGGCACAAGGATGTGAGGCATGTCCGTCTGGACCAAGTCCACGCCACCCTCCAGGAAGGACTTCCAGCCAGTGTAGACCCCCATCATGGCGGGAAGATCGCCTGCGGCCATAACGTCCTGCTGCACCTTGACTCCCAGGGAGTGCGCGTAGGCGTTGAACTCCGGCATGGCCTCGCCGTAGGACAGCTCCACGATGAGCAGGTCTGTCACAGCCAGGAGGGCTCCGTCCAGCATCAACTCGAAGTCGACCGCCGGCATGACCAGGAGCTGATCGTCCAGCGGCGCCATCTTCTCGATCGTGCCCAGGCTGTCCCGGACCAGCGCTACGTCGTAGAACGTCCCCGCCTGGATCTCTGCGAGGACCAGGTCGTAGCGGTTCGTCTTCTGGTCGATATAGAGCATCACACCCAGCTCTCGGGCCAGGGCCAGAGCCTCTGAGAATCGGGGAATCTTCTGGCTCTCGGGAACTTCGGAGTCGGACTTGAGCAAATCGAGGGCCTGCAACTCCGCCCATGTGTGTTCGTCAACGGGGCCCTCGCCCGTGGTGGTCCGATCGACCGTGTCATCGTGCATTAGGACCAGCACCTCGTCCGCTGTGTGCCGAACGTCCACCTCGACGAAATCCACGCCGATCTCCGCACCCGCCCGTAGGCACGCCAGGGAATTCTCGGGATGGGTGAGGTGGTACCCCCGATGCGCGGCCACCAGGACGCGGTCGCAGTCTGGCGCCAGCAGGCACTCCAGGGGACCGAGCCGCTCCGGGGGGACGTCCGTGTCCGCTCCCGCCTCCGTCGTCGTATCCGAGGCGACAAGCTCGGTGTTCCCAGTGTCCTGGACCGTCTCGGGCCCGGCCCCACTGTCGTCCCCCCCGGTCGACGACGGTGAACAGGCCGCAGCAACGAAGATCAGTCCATACAGGGATACGATAAAGCCCAGTCGATCCACAGGGCACCTCCCCGGCTGAGAGCCGGAATGATTTTCATAGGACGCTATCCTGGCACCAACGGGAAAGAAAAAGGAGATCATCACCCCAAGCCAAGCTCCCGCAGCAGCTCCATCTGCTCATTCAACTCCTGCATCAACACCCTGGTAAATATGTAGGCCCCATAGGAAAACACCAGGACCACCACCGTAATGATGACCCTTGCTACGAGGCCGTACCGGGGATTCCACCACACGAGCGGCAGGGCAAAGGGTCCCACGGAGAGCACAGCGATGATCACCACGAGGTTGGAGAAGTACCATTTCCCCCGTTTCTCAACCGGTTTTGCTGAGTCATCGAGAAACTCACCACAGTAGCGACACTTGATCGCCTCCGCCTGGATCTCCTCTGCACAGTAGGGACATCTCTTCATGTCGCCGTGGACAGGACACATCATCCTACTTCGTGTGGCAGGAAGCGCAGTCGCCCGCACTGTGACAGACGTTGCAGCTCTTGTCTATGGTGCTGCGGGCCGTGCGGCCGTGGGTCGATCTCCACGCGCCGATGTGGTTCATGGGCGGGGTGCTCTTGTGACAGGCGATGCAGGTGCCGGTCTCGTGGCAGGTGCGGCAGGAGTCACGATCCCAACTCGCTGCCGTGCCGTGGGTGCGGATCCGCCATAGGCCTGTGTGGGAGCGGGGACGCTTTGTCTTGTGGCAGGTGTCGCAAGAATCGGTCCCGTGACAGACGGAGCAGTCCCGACCGTGACGCCCGAAGACACGCCAACTAGCAGCCTTGCCGTGGCTGTATTCCCAGGTGCCATTGTGATCCGGCGGCTTGATCTTCTTCGCGGGCAGGCCATGGCAGGCAGCGCATGCGGCCTCGGCCACCTCGACGCCGTTCTCTTCATGGCACTTATCGCAGGACTTCTTGTCCTTTGCCGCGGTCATCGCAGGGGCCTTGTGGCAGTCCTTGCACTCGCCCGCGTCTACATGGAGCGCGTGAGGGAAGTGAAGGAGGCCGGGGCCGCTACCGGTCATCTTCCGGTAGCCGGGGACGTCGTCCTCGTGGCATTCCGCGCAGGAGTCGGCCTTCACCGTCATGGCGCCCTTGGCCCCGGCCTCGTGACAGGTGGCGCAGTCATCCGCCTCCTCAAGGTGGGGCTTGTGGGGGAAGGGATCCGCTGAGCCAGCGTTCGTCGCACCGACCGCTACGAGGGTCCCGAGGGCAAAAAGCAGAAGCGAGATGCGCATCTTCGTTCTCATGGCCGCACCCCCTACAGGCTCTGGGTAAGAGTGAAAAAGACCGTGTGCATGTCCCGGTCCTCGAGGTTCTCGTACTGGTAACGGGCCCGAACCGAGAGCCAGTCCAGGGCCTTCCAGGTCACCGCACCGAAGACCGTGCGCACGTCCTCGATTTCCGCCACGTCCCTGTAGTAGTTGTACTTGAAGCGCTGGTACCAGGAGCCCACCTCAGCGCGCAGCCACTGGTTCTTGTAGCCCGCAGCGCCCCCCGCGGTGATCATGCCCTCGTCGCCGTCATCGCCGGTGATCTTCGCGAAGTGGACCTCTGCCGCGGCCTGGACAAAGGGCCCTGCGACGCCCATGTCCTCCGCGGTGAACATCAGGTAGGCCTTACCGTGGTCCCGGTTGAAGGCTGTCTCGTCCTCGTGGACGACACGGTGCTGCAAACCGCCTTCCAGTGTATAGGTCCCAGCGTCGCCCGCGGGGAAGGCCTTCCACAGCGCGGCCTCCCAGCGAGTGTGGGGCAGGGACTCCCCCAGGATCGAGAAGAAGGGGTTGTCCCGCTCATTGAGCTCCCGCATGGTCACGAGTTGGCTGTCCGCACCGAGCCGGCCCCCCATGTGGATCCGGTCAAATTGCAGGCGCGCGCGGAAGCCAACGTGCGAAAATTCGTCGTCGATTCCCCGCCCGTTGGCCTTGACGTAGAGCCACGGCACCGGGTTGTACCAGACCATCCCGCCATAGGAGTGATCGATCCAGCCCTCCTGGGCCCCAATGTCTTCCATGTTGAAGCGGTAGTCGAGATCGATGCGCAGACCGTCCAAGGGACGCAGGGTCACGCCCCCCGACCCGATCCAGTCGTCGAACTCTTCGTCCCCGACGTCGAAGAAATGTGCTGTGTGCCCGCCGAACAGGAAGATGTCCAGCATCCCAACGGGACGGAACCGGGCGTGGAGCCCGTCAAAAGTCACAGGGATGCCGTAGGCCGCGTTCTGACGCCCCAGGCGGATCTCCCGCAGCCACTTCCGCGAGTGGTACTCCGCGTAGGCCGAGTAGATGTCCACCCGAACCACGTCGTCGTAGATCGAGGCGAGGTTGGACGGCTCACCGTCGTGGACCCCGTCCAGATCGAACCACATGCCCATGGACGCTGTTGTCAGAAACCGATCCTTGTGGTCTCGCCACCCGCCCGCACCGAAAAGGCGCAGATCGTGATCCTGCTCAGAGTCCCCGTAGAGGCCGTCGGTAGAGCCCTCCCCGACCATCCTGAAGCGGTACTCCTCGATGACGTTGAACCAGTAGCTCCGAGCTTTCGCTGATTCCCCCTCACCGGCTCTCACACCGACGGGCACGGCGAGGACGAAGGCCATAGCGATCAGCATTATTTCAGGTACTCTCGTCACGGCGTTCTCCTGCCCTTGTCTAGTGACACCGTAGATTTTGTCGCAGCTTATCACGTACCCGGCCCGGGGCAACAGGTATCGCTATGCTTGAATTGATTTTGATGATATTGAAGAAAATCTGGACTTGGTTCCAGTTTAATACGGAGACCGCATGACCGGACTCGATCGTTTTCACGCGGCGCTCTCGGGACAGATGGCGGACCGCCCCCCGGTCTGGATGATGCGCCAGGCAGGCCGGACCCTCCCGGAGTACCGCGCTCTCAAAAAGAGGCACAGCTTCTCGGAGCTCTACCGAACGCCGGAACTCGCTACAGAGGTCACCCTGCAACCCCTGCGACGCTTCCCGGTGGACGCGGCGATCCTGTTCAGTGACATCCTGGTGATCCCGGAGGCCATGGGAGTCGATGTCACCTTCAACCCCGCACCGATCCTCTCCACGACCATAGCGACCCGCTCGGATTTGGACGCTCTCCGTCCTGTGGCCCCGCAGACCAGCCTGGGCTTCGTAGCGGAGACCCTGGCCCGCGTCCGTGATAAAATCGGGCAGACCCACGCGCTTCTGGGCTTCTCCGGCGCGCCCTTCACCCTCGCGTGTTACATGATTGACGGGATAGGCGCCAAGGGCTTCCCTAAAACCG
>CAYOTU010000117.1:0-9841 GCA_964406905.1 uncultured Myxococcales bacterium
GGGCGGTTTGGGCTTGGGTTTCGGGGGATCCACGGTCGCAGGCTCCCGGCTGGGAACGGGCACGGGCGGTTTGGGCTTGGGTTTCGGGGGATCCACGGTCGCAGGCTCCCGGCTGGGATCGGTCTGGGGCGGCTTTGGCTTGGGTTCAGGCTCCGCTTCCTTTGTGGGAGGGGCTTCAGCCCCGATTTTTTTGGGCTTCGGCTTGGGTGTGATCCTGATACGAACGCGCTCATTCTGTTCCCTCTCGGGGCGCTCCATGTGCCACATGGAGATTCCCAGAGCCGCGTGCGCGATGGCGGAGAGCGCGATCGCTATCAGGATCCGTCGGTTCACCGGGTCTTCCGCACAATCTCAGCGGTGATCTCTTTCACGCCCATGCGCTGGCAGAGGTCGATGAGAGTCATGACCCGGCCGTAGGGCACGCGCTTGTCCCCGGAGATCACGGCGACGACTTCGGGATCCTTTGTCACCGTCTCCTCGATGAATGCGCCCACCTCATCATCCGTGTAGGCAACGCCCTTCACCAGGAAGCCGCCGTTTTTGTCCACCCCAAGCACGAGCATTGTCGCAGGGAGGCCGTCGGCTTTGCCCGCCTCGGGGAGCTTGATGGGGATCGCACCGCGGACGATGAGGGTGGCGGTGACCATGAAGATCACCAGGAGGACCAGGACCACGTCAACGAAGGGGGTGACGTTGATGTTGTTGACCCCCCGCCTGCGCCCGCCTGATGTGGCGCCCATGTCAGGCCTCCGTCTCGTCGGTGCGTTCGCTGCCGTTTGGGCCGAGCATGGTGGACATTGCCTGGCCTAGGGCCGTGAACCGTGCGGCGCTGTTATCCGAGAGACGGATGAACTGGTTGTACGCTATGACCGCGGGGATCGCTACGGCCAGGCCCATGCCCGTGGCCACCAGGGCCTCGGAGATATCCGACATCACCGTTCCCGCACCTCCGCTGAGGTTTCCGCTCAGGGTGTCGAAGGCCTTGATGATGCCGATCACCGTGCCCAGGAGGCCAATGAACGGTGCGTTTGCGCCCAGGGTTCCCAGGAAGGAGATGAATCGTTCCAGGATCTCGCGATATTCGGAAGCGAGGCTGTCGATGAGGCCGTGGGGAGCCTTGCCGCGGCGGTTGATCACCGAGACCAGTCGGCCGAGCAGGCGGCACTCCACTGAGCCGTCCTCGCTGAGAGCGTCGCGCCAGGCCTGTTCGTCACCGGTCTCCACCAGGGAGCGCACCCGTTCCTCCAAATCTCGCAACTTGTTCCGGCGTTTCCGGAAGAGGATGGCGCGTTCCACCATGAGTGCGATGGACACCACCGAGAGCACGATCAGCAGGTACAGGACCCATTCAGCGCCCAGCAAGGCGACCTTAGAGAGCTGCTCAGTGAGCATCGGTTCCTCCTGTGTCAAAGCTCGGCCGAGGGAAAACGGATACCTCATCGGAATTCTCTAGTGAGATTCCTATACCCCCGCCCTCGGTTCCGTTAGAATAGGCCTTGGTGCATTTGAAGCCAAGTTGTTAGGGTCGGCGCAGGCCCTAAGCAGGAGAAGGGGATGGGTATTCGTCTCTTGATGTCCGCCTTGTTGCTGTTCGTCGCAACACCTGCGGTCGCCGGGCCCTGCGGTGCGGGGCAGGTGATCGGTGACGACTGCCTCGGCGTGGGCTTCGAGGGCTGCTGCGTTACAGCGAACAAAGTTCGCTGGTGTCAGGGCGGGATCCTTTGTGAGTTGTCGTGCGCTGGCCAGCCCGCGTGCGGCTGGAAGGCTGGCCCCGGTGCGTACGACTGCGGTGCTGCCCCTGCGTCGGATCCGACCTGCTCGCATCCGTATTCCTGCGGTCAGGGGGGCTGCTCGGCCGCGTACGAGGACGAGGGCTGCTGCGGCTGTCCCTGCGAGGACTGTGTCTGCAACGATGATCCCTATTGCTGCCTTGTTTCCTGGGATGCCACCTGCGTCCAGGCCTGCGCGGACTGCGGCGGCTGCGGCAGCCCTGATGGGTGCCAGCCTGCACAGACAGCGGGTTGCCAAGGCTGCCCTTGCGAGGCCTGCGTTTGCGGCCTGGATCCCTACTGCTGCACCGAGAAGTGGGACCTGGCCTGTGCCTCTCTTTGCGTGGAGAACTGCGGGGGCGACTGCGAGATCTGTCAGCCCGACTGTGGCGGCGCGGAGTGCGGCGGGGACGGCTGCGGCGGCTTCTGCGGCTTCTGCCCCACCGGGTACGACTGCGTAAGCGGGATCTGTACATTGGAGTGCGTCCAGAACTGTGCCGGCCGGGATTGCGGCGATGACGGTTGCGGTGGCTCCTGCGGGCAGTGTCCCCAGGACGAGGAGTGCAATCTTTATGGAATCTGCGTTCCCCTGCCCTGTGAGCCCGAGTGTGACGGAAAGGAGTGCGGGGACGACGGCTGCAACAGTTCCTGCGGTCTGTGCCTGGACGGGTGGGCCTGCCAGGTCGGGGTCTGCGTGGAGCTGGCTTGTCCGCCCGACTGTGACGGCAAGGAGTGTGGCCCTGACGGCTGCGGCGGCTTCTGTGGCTTCTGCGCGCCGGGGACCATCTGCAACGATGACCTCGGCAAATGTTTCGGGTACTGTCCGCCCGATTGCACCGGAAAGGAGTGCGGGGACGATGGCTGCGGGGGCTCCTGCGGCGAATGTGGAGCCGGGCTCCAGTGCCTGGACGGCGACTGCTGGGCACCCTGCTTCCCTGTTTGCGACGGTAAGGTCTGCGGACCCGATTTCTGCGGCGGGACCTGTGGCGAGTGTCCCCCCGCTACGCCCGACTGCGTCGCGGGGATCTGCGCGGCGGACTGCGTCACCTCCTGCGCGGGCAAGGAGTGCGGCGACGACGGATGCGGAGGCCCCTGCGGGGAATGCCCCATGGACTGGTACTGCCAGAGCGGCATGTGCGTCCCCTTCTGCCAGCCTCAATGTCTCGTGCCCCCGAGCTATCTGGTCTACAAGGAGTGTGGTTGGGACGAGTGCCCCGGGGACGGGCTCTGCGGCACCTGCCCGCCGGGATATACCTGCGCTGAGGGCTGGATCTGCGTCCTGGAGATATGCTCCTGCGATGGCAAGGAGTGCGGGATACCTTCGGAGGGATGTCCGAGCTGCGGTGAATGCGCGGAAGGGTTGGTTTGCGACCTCGAGGACGTGATCGATCCCGAGACCCACGTTTGCGAGCCCTGTCAGCCTGACTGCCTCAAGGAAGACGGCGTTACCCCCAAAGCATGCGGGGACGACGGCTGCGGCGGCGAATGCGGGACCTGTCCCGTGGGGTGGTCCTGCGACGAGGACCCAGGGGACGGGGACGCGTATCTCTGGGACTGCGAGCCCTGTACTCCCCAGTGTGACGGGAAGCAATGCGGAGACGATGGCTGTGGAGGCTCCTGTGGCCTGTGTCCGGGGACCCAGCAGTGCGACGAGGACACAGGCATCTGCACGGACTGTATTCCCCAGTGCATGGTGCCTCCAGACTTCCATGTGCCCATGGAGTGCGGACCAAACAACTGTCCACCGGGCTGTGCGGATCAAGGGATCAAGCCATGTTCAAAGCCCACGGACTGCGATCCGGGGCAGCAGTGCAACGCGTTCACCGGCATGTGCGTGGCGTGCGGCGCGTGCGGGATCTGCCCCGGCAACATGCTCTGCGATACCTCCCTCACCGATGTCGATAGTCCGGGTGTGTACGTCTGCGTGCCCTGCACCCCGAGCTGCGCGGACAAAGAATGCGGAGACAATGGCTGCGGCGGCATGTGCGGCTCCTGTCCCATCGGCTGGGAGTGCGTGGACCACGTGTGCAACAAGCCCTGCGAGAAGGCCTGCCTGAACAAACAATGCGGACCCGACGCGTGTCCTGCGGGCTGTATGAATATGGGGGTCGAGCCTTGCGGCAAGCACCAGGAGTGTCCCGAGGGCCATGTGTGCGATCCGGCCCAGGATCTCTGCGTGCCCTGCACGGGGAACTGCGGCATCTGTGACCCCGGGGAGATTTGCAGCGAGGACTATATCTGCATCCCCGCACCGTCGGACCCTTGCGATGGCAAGGAGTGCGGTGACGACGGCGAGGGAGGCTCCTGCGGCGAGTGCGAATCCGGTGATATGTGCGTGGGCGGGGTCTGCGTGACCATGGCCGAGATGGAGGCGGATGCGGCGGGCAGCGATGCCATGACGCCCGATGTCGTGGGGCCGATGGAAGACACGGGCGGTGGTGGACCGGGTCAATGCCTCCCCGGCTACAAGAGGTACTACGGCACGTGCGTCCTGGATAATGAGCCTCCCTCGGACGAGGGCGGCGGCGGTGGGGGCGGCGGCTGCGCGACGACCACGTCCACCAGCGGAGCCTGGGTCCTCATGCTGATTCTTGGTCTTGCAATGGTTTTGAAAAGAGTTGACACCGAGATCCGGGTAGGATAGACAATTCCTCGGTTCTTTTCAGGCGAGGATGGTGGAAATGGTAGACACGCTAGGTTGAGGGCCTAGTGGTCGATAAGACCGTGGGGGTTCAAGTCCCCCTCCTCGCACTCGGTCCCTTCAGTTCAGAGTTTCCCGGCTACGCCCGCCATCAGCACCACATCTGAACCCGTGCTCCCGTCGGCGATGCTCAACGTACCTCCGGTACGCCTCCGCTCGCCGCCGGTCCGCTCGGGCCCAGCTGCGGCACTGCTGACGCCCTCGCTTCGGGAAACTCTGAACTGAAGGGACCTACCCCCTCCGGTTATCGCTGTGCTTCCGTGGGAGGGCCTTCAGGCCCGATTCGGGGCCCGAAGGCCCTCCCACAATGCCGGACCACCTTCACTCGACACTTCCTGGGCTCGGTGGTATCGTCCCGCCATGATTTTGGTGCGGACCATTGTTGTGCTCCTGCTTGCTGTTGTGACGGCTGCGGCCTGCTCTCACTCCCGGGCCGAGGTGGCTGAAGAGGCCCTGCTGGCGCTGGAGCAGGAGGGGGCTTCTGGGCTGTTGCCTTTTCTGACCCGGGACGGACGTCGGTTCCTCGAGACTGTGGACATGAAGGGCTTCTCCCCCTCGGAGGGAGAGGTTCCTATCCAGTGCAGCGAGGACGACGATTGTCCTGCGGATGCTGGATGGTGTTGGGTGATCTGCGTCCAGGGCGAGCGAACCCTGCGAATAGCCGTCGTGGACACGGGACGGGGGCCGCGTATTGATTTGTTCCGCTGGGGTTTTGAGCCATTCAGCGGGGCCGATGGTGCCGCGGCTGGCGAGGGGTTGCCATGATGCGCGTTCCCTTCGTCTTTTTTTGTGTAGCGTTTGCCGCCTGCGCCGGCGTCCCCGAGGAGCCTGCGACCGTGGTCGCTGCGGCGCTTGAGGCCGCGGGGGAGGGGGATCTGGACGGTGTTCTCCTTCACTACACCTCAGCGGCTGCACTGGACCTGAAGCGCGCTATATCCGCTGCCGAGGGATCCGGTTGGGTACCCGCTGCCCCCCTCCGACTTCTGTCCTGCGGCGACACGGTGGAGGTCTACCGGGACGGAGACCTGGCGGTGGTCGAGGTTCGCGGTCGCGGGGCGACTCCGGTCTGCCTGCGCCGCACCGACACGGGCTGGCGGATTACCCTCGACGAAGCCTCGCCCGACGGGGAGATCTGGAACTGCCGCCCGCACAGCAATTTGTACACAGCGTTTCCGGGAGGAGGCGACGATGCACCGGAGGAGTGAGGGCGAGCTGCGCCAGGAGATTACAGACGTCTGCAAGCTCATGCACGGCAGAAATCTGGTGTCAGCCTATGACGGAAACATCAGCGTCCGGATCGGACCAACGCGAATTCTTATGACTCCGTCGGGGGTAAACAAGGCCTTCATGCAGCCCTCGGACCTGGTCGTCATCGACCTTGAGGGCCGGACCCTGCGGCGGGACCATCGCCCCTCGTCCGAGTACCGTATGCACCTGACGATCTACGAGGAGCGGGAGGACGTGGGCTGCGTGGTCCACGCCCACCCGCCCCATTGCATAGCCTGTACCCTCACCGGGATCCCCATGGACACCGTCGTATTGCCCGAGACAGCGTTCCTCCTGGGCGCGGTGGCCACGATTCCCTACTGTACCCCTGGTACCGACGCGTTCGCACAGGCCCTGGTGCCCTATCTGCCGGATCGTTCGGCGTTGCTCCTGGAGCGCCACGGATCCGTAACTCTGGGCGCAGATCTCTGGGAGGCATATAACCGCCTTGAGGCCCTGGAGCATGTGGCCAGGGTCCTCTTCATCAGTCGGGGGCTGGGCGAATTGCAGCCCCTGGAGCCGGCGCAGGTGGCGGATCTACGCACCGAGGTCGTCTCCCGGGGGCTCCCCTGGCAGTACGCGGGTGGTGCCGCAACCTCCGGCGATCTGATTGATGCGATCTCTGCTCGTGTTTTGGAGCGCCTGGGACGATCGTGATCAAGTGTACTTGCGTAGGTTCTAGCGTCCTTGAGCCAGCAGCTTCTCTCCCGCCTCGAAGAGCACCTTGACCTTTCCTCCCGCGACCACCGCGGTCACGACGCCGAGGCCGAAGCTGGGGTGTTCGACCAACTCGTCCACGATCCAGTTTTCCTGGATTCGGTAACGCCGTGCGTCCTTTCGATCCCGGCTCTTCATGCGCTCTTCATACTCATTGGTCTTGCGGGGCCGCGGGGCCGCAGAGCCGCGCCGCGCCGGGGTCCGCGCCGTCCGAGGCGGCTTCCAGCCCGGGGGGTGAGGGCGCCAGATGTGCTCCCCGTGGCAGGTGTTGCAGTGAACCCGCTTCGGCTTTCGTTCCACCATGGCGACGATGGTGTGGGTCAGCATCATCCGGCACTTCGTACACCAGGAATCAACGTCACCCGCTACCTCGTATTGCTCCGTCATCTTCGACCTCCCGTCAGCGGAGGAGGTTAGCAGGACGCGGCGAATCTGCCTACGACGAAATTAGTTCTTGATTGTTGTCGGAATCTGTGTATTTTCACGACACCGGTCAAGGTCCAGCCAAGACGGTTGGGCTTGCCGGCTGACATGACGTGCCGAACGATGAATGCTCCATCCAGGCAGCGAAGTGCTGCCTAGGTCACTGAGTTGATGTTCAGAGTTCGAACCGGTTGGTGCTCCTGAGTACGGCCCGTCGCAAAGGAGAGAGAGAGAGAGTCATGACGAAGAAGCTTTTTGTCGGCAGCCTCAGTTGGGACACGGATGACCACAGCCTCATGAACGCGTTCAGCCAGTTCGGTGAAGTCACCGAGGCGCGGGTCATCACAGACCGCGACACCGGCCGCAGCCGCGGATTCGGTTTCGTAACTTTCACCACAGATGAGGCCGCCGAGAAGGCCATTGCTGAGATGAACGGCGCCACCTTGGACGGCCGTACCCTCAACGTGAACGAAGCCAACGAGCGTCCCCCGCGGCGGGGCGGCGGCGGCGGCGGCGGCGGCGGCGGCGGCGGTGGCGGCGGCGGCGGCGGCGGCGGTCGCTGGTAGCTCACAGCTTATTACTCTTCCCGGGGGGCGGGTTCGCCGGTCCCCCGAACATGTAAACCCCTCCTGTGTCGGTGAGCTTATCGCTGGCGAATGGAGGGGTTTTGTTCGTTAATCTACCCAAAGTTCATTTTTTATCTGGAACTTTTAGAGGGTGCACCATGCTGAGCGAGATCGTCCTGACCCTGAGCGCGCTGTCTTTGATCCTATGCGCGGCCGGGCCCGCGGGGGCCGACGCGGTTGACGCGGACAACCCCTTCTTCGAGGAGTGGTCCACGCCCTTTGGGGTGCCGCCTTTCGCGAGGATCCATAACGACCACTATCTGCCCGCGTTTGAGAAGGCCATCCGGATCCACCTTGAGGAGATAGCCGCGATCATAACAAATATCGAGGCCCCCAGTTTTGAGAATACCCTTGTGTCGCTGGACGGTTCGGGCGCGCTGCTTTCCAAGGTGAGCCGGGTCTTCTACAGTCTCTTGAGTGCGCGGACAGACGACGAGATGAACGAGATCGCCAAGACCGTATCTTCCATGCTCACGAAGCATCAGGACGGGATCCTCCTCGACGCGGCGCTCTTCGCCAGGGTCAAGGCGGTTCGGGCCGCGCGTGACGGGCTGGATCTCACCGTGGAGGAGCGAACCCTCGTGGAGGAGGTCTACCAGGACTTTGTCCGGGGGGGCGCGGATCTGGGCGAGGACGCGAAGGCGGAGCTCCGCAAGATCAACGAGGAGATCTCTCTCCTTACCCTGGAGTTTGGTCAAAACGTTTTGAAGGAGACCAACCGTTTCGAGATGGTCCTGGAGAAGACAGAGGATCTGGCGGGGCTCCCCGAGCGGGCCGTAGCGGCCGCGGCCAAGGCCGCTGAGGAGCGGGGTCATAAGGGCAAGTGGGTCTTCACCATTCACAAGCCGAGCCTGATCCCCTTCCTTCAGTACTCGGAAGTGCGGGCGCTGCGGGAGCGGATGTTCAAGGCCTACGTTGAACAAGGCGCGCACGGGGACGAATTGGACAACCGGGAGATCATCGCGAAGATCATTCGTTTGCGTACCCGCAAGGCTGAACTCCTGGGTTACGAGAACTACGGTGACTTCGCGCTGAGCCGCAGGGTGGCGGGCACGCCTGCGAAGGTCTTTGATTTGCTGAACAAGCTCTGGAAGCCCGCGCTTGAGGTGGCCCGCCGTGAGGTGAAGGACCTCCAGGCCCTGATCGACGCGGAGGGAGGGGACTTCCAGCTAGCGCCGTGGGATTGGTGGCACTACGCGGAAAAGGTCCGGAAGCAGAAATTCGACCTGGACGAGAAGGAACTGCGTCCCTACTTCGAGTTGGGGAGGGTGCAGGCCGGTGCGTTTGAGGTGGCGCGGCGCCTCTATGGTCTCGAGTTCATCGAGCGTTCCGACATCCCCGTCTACCATCCCGACGTGAAGGCCTACGAGGTGAAGGAGGCCGACGGCCGTCACCTGGGCGTCTTCTACTCGGACTTCTTTCCCAGGGCATCGAAGCGCGGCGGCGCATGGTGCGGCACCTACCGGAATCCTTATAAGCCCGGCGGAAAAAAGGTAACGCCTGTGGTCAACAACGTGTGTAACTTCAGCATGCCCGTAGCGGGCATGCCCGCGCTCCTGAGCTTTGAGGAGGTCGAGACCCTCTTCCACGAGTTCGGCCACGCGCTCCACGTGCTCCTGAACGACACGACCTACCTGCGCACCGGGGACGCAGTACGGGTGGACTTCGTGGAGCTGCCCTCCCAGATCATGGAAAATTGGGCGAGCGAACCCGAGGTGCTCCGAATGTACGCACGTCACTACAAGACCGGTGAGCCGATCCCCGAAGAACTCATCGAGAAGCTACAGCGCAGCGGCACCTACAACCAGGGCTTCGAGACGGTGGAGTACCTTGCGGCCAGCTTCCTGGACATGGACTGGCACACGACGAAGCACGGCGAGACCATCGACGTGGACAGGTTCGAGAAGGACGCGATGGACAAGATCGGCCTCATTGATCAGATCGAGCCCCGCTACCGCAGCCCCTATTTTCGCCACATCTTCAGCGGCGGTTTCTACGCGGCGGGCTACTACAGCTACATCTGGGCCGCTGTCCTCGACGCGGACGCGTTCGAGGCCTTCAAGGAGAAGGGCCTCTTCGATCCCGCTACAGCGAAGGCCTTCCGGGACCACGTCCTCTCTCGGGGTGGCGCTGAGGAACAGATGGAGTTGTACCGCCGCTTCCGTGGCCGCGACCCCGACATTACCCCCCTCCTGAAGAGGCGAGGCCTCCTCGGCCCCGAATAGAACCTGTCTGGGTGTAATTAGTAGTCAGAAAAGGTTTGTTTTTTTCTTTCGATGCCTCTACCTTAGGGTCGGCGCAGGAATAACTTCCCAGTTTCTCGGGTGTCGAGGCGCCTC
>CAYOTU010000118.1:0-2425 GCA_964406905.1 uncultured Myxococcales bacterium
ATTATCCCCCACTGAACACGCCAGCCTTCGCTGGACGCACTGATCCGCAATAATTGATCCGGGAGTGGGAAGCACGTCGCCTTCTGCTGCCCCGGCTGCAAGCCGAGCTTCGACGAGGACCCCGAGAAGTACCTGAAGAAATAGCTGCGGACCTCACCCTTTGACAATCGGTGATGGAGTGACTAAATTCTCTAGCACGACCATCGATGTCGTGCGCTTGGGACGGGACACTCCATGGACCAACTGGCCAAACTACTGACCCTGTTCGTTCTCACGTCCAGCGGTCTCCCAGACACCATGCTTTGCCTTAGCTCCGAGCATGGAGCCCACGTCATGCCTGCCTTCGCTCGATGTGGCAACCAAGGGGAGCATGCCCCGGGGCCTGATGCGGGGAACCTGTCAGATGGGGCCCCAGAACATGGGTGTTCCGAGACCTGTCCCAGTGGGACGTGCGTGGACATCCCGTTGCCCAAGGCCTTTGCGACAATCCAGACAGCTCCTGGTTCACTGAGCCTCCTTGGGAGCGCCCTCTCGGTCGCTGTGATTCATGACGGAGTTCTCTATCGATCTGTAACAAGCTTCACGCACACGAGGTGTGTCCGTCCGGAGATCCCTACAGTGCCAGATCCGCTTATCCAAACCTGCCGAATGATCATCTGATACCGTCTCCCATCCTCCATTCCAGTTCAGTCGGAAAAATCTGAATTCCCTGGTGCCTGATGCGCTTTGGGGATCGAGTTCATTGGAGCAAGTCGATGGACAGACGTAAGCGATTTCTTGTCCTTGTAACAAGTGTGTGGAGCCTGTCACAGGCTCCACAGGCATTCCCCCAGGACCTGACGAGCAGCTCGGTGGCCCGTGAGGTCCTGGAGACGGGCGCACTGACCCTCAGCGAAGCCGTTCACCGGACACTTGCCAACAGTCCGACCCTGTCTGCATCAGGATGGGAGGTTCAGTCAATGGACGGACGCATTCGTCAGGCATCCCTTTGGCCAAACCCGGAAATCAGCCTCGAGGCCGAGGAGTTCGGGATCCAGAGGGATTGGGGCCTTCGAGACGCCGACATCACGCTCGGGATACGGCAACGATTCCCCGTCGGCAGACGGGTCGCTCGGCGGGTCGAGTTCGAGCAGGCCGGCAAGGAGGTGGCGCGCAGCGAGCACCAAGTGACCGTCCAGGAAGTCCTCGCAGACGTTCATGCGGCCTTCATTCGTGCGGTAGCCGCCAGCCAGCGGCTGGAGCTGGCCCGACAGGAACTGGAGATGGGAAAGGAGGTCCTGAGCGCTATCACCGCCCGCGTCGAAGGCGGAGATATCCCCCCGGCCGACGTCTTCAGGGCCGAGACCGATCTACAGCGGGTCGAGATCGATCTCGCAGACGCCGTGACTGCCGAGGAGACCGCACGGATGAGCCTGGCTTCCTTCTGGGGTGGCGCCCCCTCCGAGGTCCGACGGGTGGTCGGCGAGTTGCTCGTGAGTGATGGGACACTCGTCCTTCCAGAGGATCCCACAACGATCGACTCGGCTCATCTCGATGTTGCCGATAAACAGGTCGCACAGGCCAAGCAGAGGACACGCCTGGAGAAGGCGCTCGGAGTACCGGATCTGAGCGCCGGGCTGGGGTTCCGGGGAATCCATGGCTTCGACGAGAGCGCACTCATCATTTCGGTATCGATGCCTCTTCCAGTGATTGACCGGAACCAGGGAGCGGTGGACGAAGCGATCGCCTTGGCTCGCCAGATGGAGTACCGAGCAAAGGCACAACGAGCGTCGTGGCGACGCGCCCTGGCCTTCGCAGATGCGCAACTTCGGAACTCGAAGAGCCAGTACTGGTCCATCACGAGGGTCCTGCTTCCCTCCGCTCGGCGATCCCACGAGGCCGTGGAGGCGGGGTTCCGAGAGGGGAAGTTCAACACCCTCGATCTGCTGGAGTCGAGCCGACGACTCGTTGAGGTCCGGCGACTCGAGATTGAGGCCGCCGAGCGGTTCAACCTGGCCAGAGTCAGGGTCGCATACATCGCTGGGGACCAGAACACACTGAGCATGAGGAACAACCATGACGACGAATAAGAGACGAGTTAAGGGGAGTGCGCTTCTGCTCATGGCAGCGTCGCTGGTACTAGCGCTGAACATTGGAGGGTGCGGTGTGAAGGGCCCGGCCGCTGGAGAGGAGTCCGAGCACGCGCAATCTGACGAAGAGCACGCCGAGGAAGGTGAACACGAGGACCACGGCGAAGAGGGAGAGCACGGCGAACACGAGGGTCACGAACATCCGGAGCTGGACCTGTCCGAACTGGCAGGCCAGGAATGTGAGCACGAGATCCCACAGATCGAGTGTGACGAGTGCCGGTACGAGATCGGGGTCGTGGAGGTGTCCGAGGACGTCGCCGCTCAGCTCTTGGAGACCACCAAGGCTCAGGCGTCTA
>CAYOTU010000118.1:2525-9701 GCA_964406905.1 uncultured Myxococcales bacterium
GTGTCCGAGGACGTCGCCGCTCAGCTCTTGGAGACCACCAAGGCTCAGGCGTCTACGGGGAGCAGCGACTCCCTGCTCCTGCGCTGCGAGAGCGGCATCGATGAGCAGCGGTCCACCGATGTGGTCGCCCTGGCTTCCGGAAAGGTGCAGAACATTGTCCGCACCCTCGGGCAGCCCGTCAGTGAGGGCGATGTGCTGGTGGTCTTGCAGTCGGACGCGTTTGGGAATCTGAAGCTGGCGCACCAGCGGGTTCACCAGCAGCTTGCCCTGGCACGGGCCAGAGCTGATCGCCTGGACGGCATACAGGCCAACCTGAGGAAGCTCCTCGACAGCCTCGAGGATATCGGCACCCAGGCCCTGGACCTCGAGGCCCTCTCCGATCTCGAGATCGGTGAAGCGAAGGCCGTTCTCATGGCAGCGGCCAACAGCTACATACGCGCACTGGAGGACTCCAAGCGCAACCAAAGGTTGATCGCCGACGGCCGGAGGCTCGTCGAGCGTATCCGGGGCAAGAGCAGCACGGACATCGATGACCTGAGAGTTGGCAGGTGGAAGAGCAACGTGCTGGAGGCCCGCGCGGATCGGAGGCTGGCCTACAAGGCCTACCGGCGAACCAAGGAGCTCGTCAAGAAGGGCGTCGTGAGCAAGAGCGAGCAGGAACGCACCAGCCGGGATCTCGATGCAGCCGGTGCCCGTCTCGAGGGTGCCCTCGAACAGATCGAGATGGAGTCCGAGCAGCTGGAGGCCGCCGACGCCGAGACCCTGAATACGGCACGATTCCGCATCGAGGGAGCGATGGAGGAGGTCCTCCTGCAACTCGACGTTGAGCGACTCGAAGCCACCCAGAAGGTCGACGAGTACGAGACCGAGGTGTCCGTCTCGCACCGGAGGCTCTCCCTGTTCGGTCTGGATGAGACAGAGTTCGAGACATTCACCTTGGGTGACAAGGCGTCCTTCGGCCGCCTCGAGGTGAAGGCGCCGACGACCGGTGTCCTGATCTCACAGGAGGTCTCGCTTGGAGCGATGATCGAGGCAGGAGAGCCCCTCTTCAGGGTGGCGGATATGGACCGCCTGTGGGTGTGGTGTGATGTGTATGACGACGATCTCTCGACGTTGCAGGGCGCAAGTCTGCCGGTTGTCTCCGAGGTCCTGTCCGATGCCTATCCTGGGAAGTCGTTTCCTGGCCAACTGGACTACCTGAACCTGCTCACGGATGAACATTCCCGCACCGTGAAGGCCCGCGTGATCACCGACAACTCGAGACGATTGCTGCGGCCGGGCATGTTCCTCAAGAGCAGAATCTTCATCGGTAACACGATCCCCGGCATCACCGTGCCATCGGCCTCCATCGTCTCCGATGAGGGCCAGAGCTTCGTCTTCATCCATTGGAAGGAACACTACTGGGTCCGACGCAACGTCGAGGTCGCAGCCTACAACGGTGATCTGGCGACCGTCCGGTCCGGGCTCAAGGCGGGCGACGAGGTCGCCACCAGTGGGGCGTTCTTCCTCAAGAGCGATGTGCTCCGAGAGAAAATGGGCGCCGGCTGCGCGGACTGAGGGAGAAACGTCATGACCATCATACAGTTCTTCGTCAAACAGCGTCTGCTCAGTGTCCTATTGGCCATCACGATCCTCGGAGGCGGGGTCTGGGCGTGGAACCACCTCTCGGTGGACGCGTTTCCGGACGTGTCGAACGAGCAGGTCATGGTCCTGTCAACGGCCCCCGGCCTCAGCACGTCGGAGGTGGAACGACAGATCTCCTACCCGATTGAACTCGCCATGGCGGGGCTACCCCGCGTGACCGAAGTTCGCTCCCTCTCGAAGAACGGCCTCTCGCAGGTGCGGATCATCTTCGAGGAAGGGACGGACATCTACTGGGCACGGCAGCTGGTCCACGAGCGCCTCGCCGATGCCAAGGAGCGCTTGCCCGCAGGTGTGGATACCGAGCTGGGACCGATCAGCACAGGACTCGGTGAGATCTACCAGTACACGCTGAGTACTGGTTACTCCTGTCCGGAGCATCCGGCTGTCTGGTCCGACACACCAGGCTCCTGCCCCGAGGACGGGGACGACCTGGTGCGTCCAGATCTCGACGCAATGGATCTGCGGACGTTACAGGACTGGGAAGTGGCGATGCGCATCAAGGGAGTCCCTGGGGTCAACGAGGTCAACTCCTTCGGGGGCTTCGTCAAGCAGTACCATGTGGTGCCGAGCGCGGACAGGCTCCTGAAGTACGGCCTCTCCCTGCGTGAGATCCTCCACGCACTGGCGGCCAACAACGCCAACGCGGGGGGGGGCTTCGTCGTCTCGGGGGACGAACAGAGCTACGTCATCTCCAAGGGCCTGGCGGGCTCCAAGGAAGACCTCGAGGGGATCGTCCTCCTTGCGGACGAGGGGACCCCCGTCCTCTTGAAGGATGTCGCCACCATCGAGATCGGAGCCATGACCCGGCAGGGGGCGGTCACCCGTGATGGAGCCGGAGAGGTCGTCGCCGGAATGGTCATCATGCTCAAGGGAGAGAACTCCAGGGAGGTGGTGGAGAACGTCAAGGAGCGGGTCGAGGACATCCAGCGTTCCTTGCCGGCGGGCGTCAAGATCACACCGTTCTATGATCGGACGGATCTCATCGAGGCGTCGATCAGCACCATCACCAACGCGCTCCTGGAGGGTGGACTCTTCGTCATCATCATCCTCTTTCTCTTCCTTTGGGACATTCGAGGGGCCTTGGTCGTCGCCATGTCGCTGCCGCTGACCGCCGCGCTGGTCTTCCTCTTGATGGGTGCTACGGGGGTGACCGCCAACCTGATGACCTTGGGGGGCCTTGCGATCGCCATCGGGATGGTGGTGGACGGCACGATCGTGGTCGTCGAGAACATCGTGGCGATGATGCGAGACCCGAAGAACAGCGACAAAAGCCGAGGTGACATCGCCATGGCGGCAACACGAGAGGTGGCCCGCCCCATCTTCTTCTCCATCATGGTCATCATCCTGGTGATCGTGCCGCTGTTCACCCTCGAGCAGATCGAGGGCAAGATGTTCAAGCCGATGGCCCTGACGATCGTGTTCGCCATGGCCAGCTCCTTGCTCGTGGCCCTCACGATCGTCCCTCCCCTCGCATCGCTGCTCTCTTCCCGGAAGGCCGAGAGAGAAGGCGGCAACCCGGTCGTCCGCCTCCTGATCGGGCTCTACCGACCCTCCCTGGCGTGGACGACACAGCACCGCATCCCGCTCGCTGTCCTCATGGTCCTCCTGCTGGTCGGCGCAGGCTTCCTCGTCCCTCGCCTGGGGACCGAGTTCCTGCCTCCCCTGGACGAGGGCGCCATCGCAGTGAACGCCGTCCGTCTGCCGAGCGCGTCGCTCGACGCCAGCAAGAAGCAGGCGGCGGTCATCGAGCGGAAGATCCTGGAGGAGTTCCCGGAGGTAGACACCGTGGTCAGCAAGACCGGCCGACCAGAGATCGCCGAAGACCCGATGGGGCCGGAGCAGAACGACATCCTCATCATGCTGAAGCCGCCGAGCGAGTGGCGGGAAGGTGTCACCCGTGAAACCATGGTCCGTGACCTGAACCGGCTGTTCCTCGAGACTCCTGGGATTCGGCCTTCCTTCAGCCAACCCATCTCCCTCCGGGTGAACGAGCTGATCAGCGGCATCAAGTCCGACGTCGCCATCAAGATCTTCGGAGATGACCTCGAGGAGCTGCGGTCCATCGCCGAGCAAGTGGCCCCGCTCCTGGCATCCATCCCAGGAGCGCAGGATGTCAAGGTCGAGCAGACCAGCGGCTTGATGGAGATCCAGGTGGTCCCCAAGCGTGAGAAGCTGGCGCGGCACAAGCTCAACATCGAGGACATCAACGAGATCGTCGAGACGGCAATCGGTGGTTCAGTCGTTGGCTACCTGTACGAGGGACAGCGCTGGTTCGGGATCCAAGTGCGCTTCCCGGAGGCCGAACGAAACAGCGTAGCAGCCATCAAGCGCATCCCCATCGAGTCGCCGTCTGGAACACGCTTGTTCCTCGGCGACATCGCAGCCGTGGATGAGGTCGAGTCGCCAGCACAGGTGAGTCGAGACGACTCGAGGAGGCGACTCCTCGTCGAGTGCAACGTGCGTGGGCGGGATCTCGGCAGCTTCGTAGCGGAGGCTCAAGAGAAGCTCAGACCCCTGGAGACGACCTTGGAGACCGGCTACTACCTCACCTGGGGCGGGCAATTCGAGAACCAGCGGCGGGCCACGAATCGGCTCGCCCTGGTCGTCCCGATCGCACTCGTGTTGATCATACTGATGCAGCTCTCGGCGCTGAAGAACGTCCGCTCCACGCTCCTGGTCGTGCTGAACCTGCCGTTCTCGGTTGTCGGCGGCATCGGTGTGATCTGGCTCGCTGACATGAACGTCAGCGTGTCCGTGCTCGTGGGGCTCATCGCACTCTTCGGGATGGCCGTGCAGCACGGCACGGTCTTGGTCGCCTTCATTGACGAACTGAGGGAGCGGGGGATGTCCATGGCCGATGCCGTCCAGGAGGCCAGCGTGAGGCGGCTCCGTCCCCTCCTGATGACGAAGCTCACGTCGGTGCTCGGGTTGATTCCCATCCTCTTCACAACTGGCCCTGGCTCCGACATCCAGAAGCCTCTTGCCCTGGTGGTGCTCGGAGGGCTGGCATTCACGACCCTTCTCAACACCTACATGGTGCCAGCGTTGTACGGCTGGTTCCATTGGCAGCGGCGGGAGGTCTCAGGATAGGCACATCTCCCCACGACATATCAGGGAGGTTCCAGTGGTCGTCGGGGGCTGGCTGTTGAATTGATTCCACCCCAGTTAGTCCAGAACGCCCCGGTACGTTCATCCCTTAAGACAACCGCCGGGTAACGCCTCACGGTAACACCTCGCTTTTCGTGATGGGGGAGACCTCAAAAAGCGTGAACGGGCTCAGCTCATCAGTAAAGCTCTCCGAGACCAGATGAAGAGGAGGGTGTTCAACACTTGGACGGCTGCGATAATCAGTAGGATTTCCATGCTGGCGAGGATCATGGCCGAAGGCTATTTCGGCAAGTAAAGTGGCTGGCGCGCTAGTTTTGCGGATCACGACGCCCGGCCGCGGTCACAGCTCCGCGTCGATGAAGCCGTGGTAGCGACCGACCCAATAAGCCAGGAGCCAGTCCTCCCCCGTGTGGACATAGCCCGGAGACGCGACATAGCCCGGGGGGATCTCGTAGGGGTCGAGACGCCAGATGTAGTTGTCGTAGCGGCGCTCCTCGACGGGGATGATCTCCTCCGCGTTGGGGTCCCCCATGCGGTTGAGGCAGAAGATCTCCTGATCCCCCTTGGGGACGTCCACGTCAGTTCGGTCATGGGGCATGCGCCGCAGAGTGCACACGCCGTCGTGCACCGCCGCGTCGAGGAGAGGGTCGTCCCCCGGGCCCTTCCCGGAGAGCCCCCCGTACAGGAAGATGTACAGGCTGTGGGTCGACACACGGAAGGGCGGATCCAGGGCGGGATCAGTGGGGTTCCATAGATCATCCTCGAGCACGTCCATCAAGCGTCCCAGGAGCTCCGGGTCCGCCTCCCGCCGCAGCATCGGGTAGATTGCGTGGAACACCATGTCGAAGTGGTCATAGCTCGTCTGGCAGTCGGACATATACATCGCCAGGGAGGCCTCGATCGCGTCCATGTAGGAGCCAAGGTCGAAGGGATCGATCGCAGGACAGTCCGTTCGGTCTCCTCGCCGGAAGAGGCAGTCGTAGTAGAAATGCTCCAGCCCGGCGTCCCCGGACTCGGACAGCGCAGTGCGCAGCCACGACGTCACCAGGAGCGCGTTGAAGCCGGGGAAGTCGTCCAGGGCGGAGTAGTACATCTTCCCATGCTCGGTGACCTCGCCGTGCCAGTCGATGATCTGGAGCCCGTTGTCCAGGAGGTGGGTCGCGAACGCGGCGACGTCCCCGCTGATGCTCACGAGAATCTCGGGATCGTCCAGGTGCTCCAGGGCCACGGCGTAGCCGAACATGATGCCGTCCATCGTGTCCTTGGACACGTCGTGGTTGAAGTACCAACCCTCATAGTCCGGCGCGTCGGACGCGTGCCACGAAGGGCTGGTGGTCACATCGCCCGCGTAGTCGAAGCCCGGGCGGACGTAGCTCCGCCCATAGAGCCCGGAGACCCCGGTCACCGCGGTGAGCAGGTGGAGCCCCTCCGCAGCGCGGCCCGCGTTCTCCTGCGCCTCGGGATCCCCGGTCACCGCGTAGCGGAGGCTCTGGGAGGCCAGGTACATCGCGGTCCAGAGCCCCGTGCTGGGCAGGTTGTGCAGCGCAGTCACCGCGCCGGCCTCGTCCAGGGTCACCGAGCGCAGGAGGCCGTCCGGATGATGCTGAGCCGGCATCAGCGCGTCCAGGTAGGCGGCCTTCTCGCTCAAGCTCATCTCCCCGGCGTGCTCGGGGCAGGTGGACCAGGTCGGTCCGGGGGGGACGAGATCCTCCGCTCCGCCCGGGACGTCACCGCGCTCGGAGGCATCGGTGGTCAGCTCCGGGGCCGCGTCCGAGCCTGCGTCGAGGGCGCCCCCCTCCCCCGCCCCGGACGAGCAGGAACACAAGACGATGAGCAGGGCGATCTTCAACGCGAACAGGCTGGTCTTCATTTGGGCACCTCGATGTCGTCGACCCGAGAAGGCTAGCACATCCCGACCGCAACGACACGCTCAGCGCGTCCGAAGATTGAGCCCCTCGTAAAAAAGCCAAAACGCCTCCCACGGATCACCACATCTCGACGATTCTCTGATGGGCGCCATCGCGCTGGCCTCGCTCTGGCTCCGCGTCCTCAACGAGGTCCATGACCATCGAGTGGAACTCCGTTCACCGCTGTGAATCGACCCATGCTACTCATCGTTTCCGTCCGTAGAGGAACTCCTGTCCGGCATCGGTCAGCCGAAGTGTCTCTTGAGCGTCAACTTGCTCAAGGAGTCCCTTCTGTTCGAGACATAATACGATTTCATCCGTGCGACTCTCACACAAAGGGGACATCAGTTGGTGACGAACAGCGAGGAATTTATGAGGACCAAGCAAATGCCCGGCGATGCATCGGAAATGAGCGAACACCCGCATGAACTCTCTTTCGCAGTCTGTGAAGCCACCCACCTCACAGTCGGTCGAGCTACCGATCTCATCGTCTTCGCCGTATAGAGAGAGTTCACCT
>CAYOTU010000119.1:0-9698 GCA_964406905.1 uncultured Myxococcales bacterium
CGTTCTGGCTATGCGAGGAGCCGGAGGGGGACATCGGGGACTGCGTCTGGTCGGAACTGCACGAAGGGGTAGCTGTAGAGGACGGCTACTTCTCGGTCCGGCTGGGAGAGAAGGAAGCCTTGCCTGTGCCGTTGCCCGAGGGGCTGTGGATCACGCTTGCCGTGGCGGGCGGCGAGCCTCTGGGGCAGCGGGAGCCGGTCGGGTCGGTTCCATTTGCCCTCCAGGCCCGGGAGGTCGCTCCGTCGGGAGGAGAGTCGATCCTCAAGGCCATGAAGCTGGCCTTGGGCTTCAGCGATGATCCTGCGGATCCGAATTACATCTCCGACGAGCGGTTTGCGCTAAACCAGCGCAACGCCATGACCGGCGACTGCCCGCCGGACTACGAGCGCGATCTAAGCGGAAGCAACGTCCAGTACGTCGTGTGCAGGAAGGGCCAGGACGAGATGGTCAAGGTCGGGGACTTCTGGATCGATCGGTACGAGATGTCCATCTGGGAGAATGTTGACTGCACGGGCCAGCAGTATGGCAGCCCCCCGGGATGTAGCACCAGCGACGGTTGCGACGACTACCCGGACGGGTTTCCGAACAACGGCAACTGGACGGTCCCGGTGTACGCGTGCGCGATCGAGGGGGTAGGACCGTCCCGCAGCCTGACCTGGTTCCAGGCACAGCAGGCGTGCGTCCTCTCCGGCAAGCGCCTGTGCTTCGACTCCGAGTGGCAGGCCGCCGCGGCGGGTACGCCGGATCCGGTAGCGATCGCGCCTGACGCGGGTACAGAGTCATGCAACATCTGGCCGAACAGCAAGCCTGCGGGCCGGGACTGGGCGATGGAGAACCAGAGCGTGAAGACGCAGTCGGAGGCTGCCTGCGTGTCGAACCACGGCGCGTACGACATGGTGGGCAACCTGTGGGAGTGGACCGCAGACTGGTGGGGTCAGGGAGGCGACAGCGACTCCGGCAGCCAGCCCGACGACGGGGACTTCCACGGGGACGGGTACTGGAATGTGGACGCTGCCCAGTACGCCGGCATCTACGATGAGGGCAATCCGGTGTTTTCGGCTTCGGCGCTCCGCGGCAGTGGCTGGTTCTACGGTTCCACGGCTGGCGTGTTCGCGCTGCTCCTGACCCACGGGCCTGCGAACTGGACCAGCCAGTTCGGGGCCCGGTGCTGCCTACGCTGAGCGACCCGCAGCGGAGTCGAAGTGTCGCCGGAAGTGAGCCGAATGCGGAATGCGGAACTCGGAATGCGGAAGTGAGCCGAATGCGCGGTGGTTTTGCCTGTCCTGAGCTTGTCGAAGGGCCGGATCTGGGCGGAAGATGGCCGCTGTCGGGCAGGTCGTTTTGAAGAATGGCCGGAGCGTTGCCGGAAGGGATAATCCGTTTGGGTACTGAGAGGCCTGGATCTCACCCGCAACTTTTGTTGGTTGCTAGGCTGAATAAAATCGATTTTTGTCCTGACGCGATCATGACGTATCGTTTCATTCAGGTATACTCCGTCCCCGACAAACGGTGACACACTGGCAAAAACGAGGCTGAATCTTGACGAAAAGTGCCCCGATTTCGGCCATGAAAAAGGCCTCCAACAGAAACACACCACAACCGCATCGGCCTTATCTGGCTGCCATTGCAACATCGATGCTTGCGACGCTGTGCCTTCTTCTTCTGTCCTGCGGAGGAGGGTCGGCCCCCTCGGACGAAGGATCTGGTGCGGAGACTCGCTCTCCTCCCATGGATTCCGGCTCCGTGGACAGCGCCGGAGTTCCTGTGGAGATCGTCGCGGACGCGTCGCTGGTCGCGCCGCCGCAGTGCTTGCCGGATGAGCCCATGGATCCCAGGGACTTTGACGATGACTATGTGCTCCTGACGAGCGGCGACCCGGTGCAGGACGCTAACCTGTACCTGCTCACCCTGTTTGCGGAGGTCCCAGCGGCCAGCGAGGCGCTGGGCGGGGACGCTGTTCTGCTGGCCGTGTCACAGGAGCGGGATCTGGCGTTCCGGGGTGCTATCGCAGACTGCGGAGGAGACGCTGCCTGTCTCGGCGACGCGCTGCGCTGGTCCGAGGACGAGGCCGGCGCTGTAGCGGACGCGCTACAGGCCCTGTTCATCGGCCCGGACGCGGACATCCTGCTCGTAAAGGAGCACCTCCGGCCGTCCGGGGTCTTCCACCTGTACCGGCCTTTCGATGACGGGGCGCTCGTTCGGGCCGCGTGGCTGGACGCGGTGGACGTGCTCAACCGGATCTTCGCTGAACACGATGGGCTCCTGCCTGCGGAGGACCTCGCGGAGATAGCGGCCGCCGCTGTGGAGGACGACCCCATGCCGTTCTATCTCCCGCTCCTGAAGATGGACATGGCGATTCTGACTGCGCTGGGTCGGGACGAGGCAGGGCGCTACGAGCCCCTCGCTGACGGTGAGAATGGACCCGCATGTCAGCGTATCCCATTGATCGAGTGGGATGACTACCCGTACAGCCTGATCCTGACTCCGGGCTTCGGTCCCCTGAACGGTCAGGACCCGATCAGCATGCTTAGCCTGACGAACTGCGCGTTCGCTGCTGAGCGGTACTACGCCGGTCTGGCACCACTGGTGATGTTCTCCGGGGGACACGTCCATCCGGGCGGGACCCCCTTCTGCGAGGCCCTTGAGATGAAGCATGTCCTCATGGAGGAGCACGGCGTCCCCGAGGAGGCCATTCTGATCGAGCCCTATGCCCGCCACACCACGACGAACCTGCGAAACGCAGCCCGCCTCATCCTCCGCTACGGCATCCCGCCGGACCGCCCCGTGTTGATCGCTACCGACATATTTCAGAATCACACCATCAGTTACAGCCTGGCAGAGCGCTGCCTGGAGGAGCTGGGCTATGTCCCCTTCCGCAAGGTGGAGCTGCTGAACGACAACGACTCCTGTCTCCTGATCGATTCCCTGTCACTGCACCGTGACGGGCAGGATCTCCTGGATCCATGAGCCGCCGTCTGCCCTGCGGCGGCCGCTCCACCGATCCCTCAGGTCAGGAGCCGTTTAACCCGACTTGACCACCGCTCGACCCCTTTTGGATCCTTCGGATAACCCCGATAGATGAGCTCCGCTGCGAGCATCGAAGCCGCGGTGCGCGCCACCGCGGGGGCGAGACCCAGGAAGCGGGGGAGGCCTGAGAGTCGTGAGAGCTGCTCCCTGGAGAAAATCGTCGATGGGATCATGCGGCCTTCACGCTGGACCCGACGGAAATCTTCGATTTGCAGAACACCGTCGTTGGCCAGAGCCTGAATTCTCGAGGCAGGAAGGCTCCGGGATATGCGCAGGACCAGCTCCTGGCGGAGCTGCTCCGCGCCCATCTTCATGTGATACGCGCGGGAGTACTCCCATAGCTCTTGGACCTGTCCGGTGTCGATATAGCGCCTCATGGCCGGGGCCAGGAGGGTGGCGGCCAGGGCTGAGAGGCCTGTTCCTGAGCCCGAGAGAGGCATGGTCTGGCAGCCAGCGTCGCCGATGAGGGCTACGCCTCGCCCGGCGAGGGCTGGTTGGGGCCGGCGCAAGGGGATCGCTTGGCCCTTGGACGCCAGAATCCTGCCAGCGAAGGGTATGCGCGCCGGGACCTCTGTCAGGACATCCAGCGGAAGGCGCTGCCCGTCCTGAGGGAAGGTAGCGGCCAGGCACAACAGACGCTCCTCGTCGGGATGGCAGGCAAGCTTCTCCATGGAAAAGCCGCTGTCCCCGCCCACGCCGAAGCGCAGGATCGTACCGGCCTGCGCGAATTCCCCGGGCGCGGCGGTGAAAAGATGCGGGTTGATCTCTCGGATATCGTGGTGTGCGTGGACGCAGTCCGAGGGTTCCAGGTCCCCCTTGATGCCGAAGATCCGTTCCAGCGAAGGATCGTCCACGGGGCGCGTCCCAGCGGCGATGACAAGGGCACGGCAGCGCAATTCACGCCCCCGACGAGGTCTTACTTTGACGTCGCCGCTTCCATCCCGATCCACGCCGATAACTTTGTGACCAAAGCGGACCTCGCCGCCCTGGTCACGGATACGTCCAAGCAGATCCTCCTGAAGACGCCAGAGGCGCAGTGTACGTATCGGGAAGCGGTGTTTGGACCAGCGCCGACGTCCACCCTCAGGCGGTCGGGCCAGGAGGCCGGAGGGCCGGCCCTCCTTCAGCTCGACATCCGGCCCCGGCGTGGGAAGAATCCCGCCGGTGAAGTAGCGTTCCTCCACGTCCACGCACCAGCGCTGGCCCCAGGACGCCTGCGGGCGGGCCTCCAGGACCACCACTGACAGTCCTTCGTCGAGAAGCCGCCACGCGGCGAAGAGCCCGGCAGGGCCCGCGCCGATCACGACGACTTCGGGGGAATCGGGGCTGAAGCCCCTCCCACAGCGGCTCATATCAGTTCTTGACTGATGTGATGGGCGGCGGCATCCGGCCGGTGAGGTTTATGAAGTCCTTTGAGGAGAAGCGGTTTACTTCCATCGCTACGAGTTCGCCCAGGAGGCCGCCCAGGTCAATGGACTCGCCAGCCTTCTTGCCGGGTAGGGGCACGACGCGTACTCCGGTGGTCTTGTTGTTGATCATGCCGATGACCATCTCGTCCGCTATGATTCCCGAGATCGTCGCGGCCGGAGTGTCTCCGGGCACTGCGATCATGTCCAGGCCCACTGAGCAGACCGAGGTCATGGCCTCCATCTTGTCAAGGCTCAGGGAGCCCCGCTTCACCGCCGCCACCATGCCCTTGTCTTCGCTCACAGGGATAAACGCGCCGGAGAGGCCGCCAACGTAGCTCGAGGCCATGGTGCCTCCCTTCTTCACCGCGTCCACCAGCATGGCCAGAGCCGCGGTGCTGCCGTGGGTGCCCGTGGACTCGAGGCCCATGGCCTCAAGGATCTCAGCGATGCTGTCGCCGATGGTCGGGGTCGGTGCGAGGGAGAGGTCCACTGCACCGAACTCGACGGGGGGACCGAGCCGCTTCACTACCTCGCGCCCGATCAGCTCACCGGCTCGGGCGATCTTGAAGGACATTCGCTTGATCGTCTCCGAGAGAACATGGATCTCCGTCAGACCGCCGGTCCGTTTCAGACGCTTGATTGCGCCCAGGACCACACCGGGGCCGCTGACCCCGACATTGATCACAGCGTCCCGGCCCCCGACACCGTGGAAGGCCCCCGCGATGAAGGGGTTGTCCTCCGCAGCGTTGGTGAAGACCACCAGCCGGGAGCAGCCGAAGCCGTCCGGGGTGACCTCGGAGACCCGAATGATGGTCTCACCCATCAGACGGACTCCGTCCATGTTCAGGCCGTTTTTGGTGGTCCCAAGGTTAATGGATCCGCAGACCCGTTTTGTGTTGGCCATCACCGAGGGGAGGCTGTCAATGAGCATGCGATCACCAGCGCTCATCCCCAGGTGGACCAGGGCCGAGTAGCCCGCCAAATAGTCGATGCCAATGTGCTCGGCCACCCGATCCAGGGCCATGGCGACCGCTGTGTACTCCTCCACGGAGCGGAGCCCATCCGCTATTATGGAGATGGGCGTCACCGCTACACGCTTGTTGCAGATTGGAATGCCGTAGGTGTCTTCCACCACCTGCGCTGCCTCCACGAGGCGGCTTGCCTGCTCGTAGACTCGCTCGTAGACAAAGCGGCATAGGGCATCGACATCGTTTCCCCCGGGACCGCCGAGGAGAGAGACCCCCAAGGTCGTGGTACGGATGTCCAGATGCTCGGCCCCGATCATTCGAATGGTCTCGTGGATCTCTTCTGGGTTGAATAGCATTCTCAGACCTCGTGCATGGCGCGGAAGATTCTCTCGTGCATCACGAGGACCTCGAGGGTTCCGAGCTTGGAGGCTTCGTCCTTCAGGCGCTCCTTGAACACTCTGAAGCTCACGCCCTTAGCCTCCAGACCTTCAATGTTCACGAGGAAGATCAGGCTGAAGTACTGGTCAACAATGACCTGACTCATGTCTGCCAGGTCCCCACCGGCCGCGGCCACTGCGCTGGTGATCCTGGCCACGATGCCCGGCTGGTTCGCTCCGATTACAGCAATGATAGCGCGGCCCCGAAGCGGGTCTTCGCCCAAAGTGGCGGAGATGGGGGCTCCAGCGTGGACCACAGCGTCGAGCTGCTCAGTGAGGGTGGGGGGTGCGGCGTTCGCCGCGGGCTCCGGGAGAGGCTGGTCCCCTGACGTGGACCGGGTCAACTCCTGCACCACGACCTCCTCGATAAGGCGACCAAGGGATTCACTGTCCAGGGGAGCCTGGGCTTTGGACCTGTTCTCGATGTACCGGAGCTTGATTCCCTCACGCGCCGCGTATTCCCGGGCTGAGGGTATCAGGATCATCTCCCGGGTAACCTCCACCGCGCCGTCTTTCGCCAGGCGCTGGAGTTCCTGCTCGCCGATCATCCGCTTCATGTCTCTGCTCCTTCTTCGGATTCCACTTGGAAACTGTCCACTATGGCGACCACGGCCGCGTCGATGGGGCGCGTGGGGGGGGTGCCCTTGGGCAGATGGGGCTCGATGCCCACACGGGCCGAGTGGCCGTACGCTATGACTACGTCCTCTCCAACGCCGGCCCCGAGGATATCCGCGACCACTACCCCGTCATGGAGCCCCTCGGGAGCCCCGCCTCCCTTGAGCTCATCCAGATGGTAGGGTCTCACCAGGAGGAGCTTGAGCCCCTCCAGTTTATCCCACTTCACCGTGGACCACACGGTCCCAACCACTCTCGCCAGGAACATTCCTATTCCTCCCCCGCGGACGAGCCGTCAACGATCCGTGCTATAGCCGCGTCCGCGAGCACTTTCCTGTTCTCCGGGGCCTTGAGTACGGCCCTTGCGCCGCTGCCCCAGGTTACGGTGACTGTCTCTCCGATGCGTGCGCCCAGGTCGTCCAAGGCTACCACGACGCGTCCAGACGCTACGCGTTCGCCGTCCGCGCCGGGCGCACCGAGGACCGCTACCAGGAGCATCTTCTCCGGTCCGAGCTGTGCAGACCGCTGCGCGCCCCATACCTGGCCGATCACGCTTCCAAGAATCATAGGATTATTGTACCTCCGCGGCTGATCCCATCTCGATCCGATCCACAATTGCGGCCACAGTCGCCTCGACCGGATAGCGGTCATCCCCGAGCCGCCACCTCCCGGGCAGACCCACGCAGACCACCACCTGCTGGCCTGCTCTGGTATCAAGTTGATCCACCGCTACGAGGTGGTCCACGTTATGATCAGGGTCGTACCAGTAGGTTGGGCGGACGATGACAAGCTTGAGGTCCTCAAGCCACGGATTTTTCTTCGTGGCCCAGAGGGTGCCGACGACGGTACCCAGTATCATGTGTCCCCGCCTCCGACTTCCACGAGATCCAGTTGGACCTCTGCCCTGTCCACGATGGCCAGGACCACGACTTTGGTGGGGACGGCGCGTCCAAGAGTCAGATCCCGAATTCGGCTGCCGTGGCCGGTGAGGACGTACTCGCCGACACCAGCGCCCAGCATGTCCGCTGCAACAAAAGAGACATCGTCCAGGTCCGGGTCTGGAAGGTCAGCGCCGATCATCTGCGCGCCAGTGCCTCCATGCAGGCGCACCGGGCGCACCTCGACGAGCTTCATTCCGTCAAGGAGCCGAGCCTCCCGCGCTCCCCAGACCGCGCCTATTACTTTGCCCAGGATCATGTGGTGGGATATAGCAGGTTGATCCGCGTGGGACAAGCACGCTCAGAGGAGGCTGATCAGAATAAGATGTATAAGTTGCGGCGTTGAGGCGCCCGGATGGCAAGGAGAGAGGAGGGCGCATACCCGTTGGTACGTAACCGACGAAAGACAATGCCATCGGGGATGGATCGGCGTCGCAGGTGGATAGATTGTTCTGACCAGCCTCCTTTGAATCGTGTATGCTCCGTCTGGTGAACAATCAGGGAGTTCCAGCATGAGACATCTTCTCCTGCTAGCTATTGTTGCTTTATCGATCGGCTGCAAGAGCGAGCCATCCGAGGCGCTGCTACCCGAAAACGAGGCGATCAAATCCGCGCCTGTAAGAAAAGCCCGTCCAGCGTACACATCCGAGGAGCCCCGGGAGCCCTCTCGGAAGAAAGCAGCGCCCGAACCAGCGCGTCCAGCTACGGTGACTACGCCGGAGCCTTCCTGGTTTGAAGACGAAGACGTGGGGACCATCGATATCATCCGAGAAGAGGATCCTATCAAACAGCGCTACCTCGAAGCTTTGGAGTTGCTGGAAATAGATAAAAACACGGAGGCTATCGCACTCCTGGTGGAGAACGTTAAGGACGCGCCCAAAGATCCCGTGAATCATTGGAATCTCGCCTCGGTTTATCTGGCAACGGAGCAGGGGGCCGCAGCCCTGCCGTCCCTGCGGAAGGCCGTCGAGCTGGACCCGAAAAACGTCGAATACGCGCTCACACTTGCGGGCGTGGACCTGCTCCTGGGGAACACTGAAGCAGCGGAAGCCCTCCTCGGCAAGTTGGTCAAGGCGCACCCTGAGATCGCAGACGTCCACTACCAGCTCGGCCTCCTCCACCTGGCAGCCGGTCGCACCACCGAGGCCCTCGCAGCAATGAAGGAGGCAGTGGCCCGAGACGCTACCCACGCGCAGGCATGGACCCGTCTGGCGATCCTTTATGTCGAGGCCGAACGCTGGCCCGAGGCCCTGGCGGCGGTGCTGAAGATCCAGGCAGCGGGCGAACCGGAAGCGGCTGAGTCTGTGGAGTTTCTTCACGGCCAGATCCTGGGCAAGATGCGCCGGTGTGAGGAGGCAGCCAAGATCCTCGGTCGTGCCCGTGAACAGGGGCAGGCCGACATGGCCGACCTCTCGGAGGGTGAATGCTGGCTCGGGAAGGGAGACCTGGACAAGGCCCTCCCGCCTTTGCTCGCTGTGACGACGCGCACGCCTGACTGCCATCCCTGCCAGCTCTTCCTCGGTGACGCGCTCTTCATGAAACAGGACTGGGAAGCAGCCCTGAAAGCGTATGAATCCGCGGCAGCGATTGAGCCTATGGACGACAAGTCTCGGCGCCAAGCTGGAAAGTGCCTCCTCAACCTCCAGCGCGCTGGCGACGCCGTGTCCTTCCTTGAGGATGCAACAAAACTGGCCGTTGAAGATCCGGAGGCCTGGGAGCTCCTGGGCCATGCCTACGTCGCAGCGGCAAACAAGGCCGAGGCCTGGACCGTGATGGAGCGCCTGGAGAAGCTAGGCGCGCCTGAACGAGCGAAGACCATCAGACAACTTCTCACCAACTGACACAGGAAGGAAACCCATGCGAGCCGTACTCTTTGGTGCCCCGGGCAGCGGGCGCAAAACCTTGATGCAGGCCCTTAACGCGGGGGCGCCGGTACCCGCCGGCAAAAAAACCGTGGCCACGATCCGGGTCGGCGACGAGCGGGTGCCGCTCCTCAGCGGCATGTTCAAACCGAAAAAGACCACCTGGTCCACCATCGAGATCTCCTTCGAGGACAGCCACCATGAGATCGGCTCGAAGCTCCTCCAGGACATCAAGGCATACGATGTCCTGGTCCCGGTCTTTTCAGCCTTCGACACGGTCCCCGAGGATGTCCCCGCCAAGGTAATCAGCGCCACCGAGTCCCTGTTGGGCGAGCTGATCCTGGCCGATCTCATGGTCGCTGAGCGGCGCCTGGCCAGCTTCCGGAAGACGGGGGAAAAGGGCGTGGGCCGGGATCTCTTTGAGGCCATAGTGAAAGGCTTG